>CAZZHO010000070.1:0-22152 GCA_964653795.1 uncultured Roseivirgaceae bacterium
TTACCCATTTCTGGAAGAATCAAAATGGTCAGGTCTACCTCTTTTGTTATGAATATGGATTTCTAAGTTTGACGGAGAAAAACTAAGCTAAATATTTACTTGTAGAATGGCAAGAATACATGCGCTAAAAAGATATCTTAAAGTGGTATTCAGATCGATCACAATAAAATAAAAAAAGCAGCGACTATCACAGCCGTTGCTTCCTTTGATAACACTCAAATAGCACTATTCATTTTTAAGGTTGTTAGATGGATTGGCCTGGGCTGCGCGCAGCGCATGGATCCCCGTGGTAGAGACCGTCACGATCAAGATGATGGCTGCTACCAACACAAACAATAGGAAGTTGATCGGTACGTGGTATTCAAACTCTGCCAGCCACTTCTCACCAAAGAAATAAGCGCATACGAAAGCCGGCAATGCTCCCACCAATACCAGGAAGACAAACTCTTTTACCAGCAGCGAGATCAATCCCTGTACGCTCGCGCCCAGTACCTTGCGGATACTGATCTCCTTGCGCCTTTGTTCTGCTGTGAAAGAGGCAAGTCCCAATAGTCCTAAAGCCGCGATCACGATCATCATGATAGAGAATCCCAGAAAGAGGTTGCCCCTGATCTGATCTTCTACATAAAACTCCAGGAAGTTTTGGTCTAAGAACTGCGCTTCGAATGGCAGGTTCGGAAACAGCTCCTCCCAGGTGTTTTCCATAAAGGCCATTGTCTCCTGGTAGTTGGCATCGATGCGTACCATGACGCGCGGATTGCTCAGCTGAGGCGCAAAGAGCAAAGGCTCTATTGGGTCGTGCAGCGAGGATTGGTGAAAGTCCTTGGCCACGCCGATCACTTTGTGAAATACGGTAGAGTCCTGACTGTACTGGATTTTCTTACCAATGGGATCATCCCAGCCCAATCTTCGTACCATAGCCTCATTGACCATCACGGCGTGAGAGGTGTCGGTGCTGAATTGTGCGGAGAAGTTTCGACCTTCTACGATCTCCACGCCCAGTGTTGGGAAGAAATCAAAATCGATCCCTACCGTATTGAGACCCAGGTCTTCCATCACGCCTTCATTGTTTTCTATGGGCATGAGGAAATTGGGGTAGCCACCTCCGGGTACCGAAGTACCACTGGCCACAGTTGAGATGTTGGGGTTTTGCAATAGCCGGTTTCGGAGTACATCCAGACTTTGAGCGGCAGCTCCTCTCAGTCGGAAAGTGGCCACCTGTTCCTTATCAAATCCCAGGTCTTTGCTGCGCAGGTATTGCATCTGATCGTAGATGATGAAGGTGCTGATCAGCATGAAAATCGAAATGGCGAACTGCAAACCTACAAGGCCCCTTCGCAGCCATGGGTTGCCAGACCGCTTGGCGGCTCCGGCCCCTCTCAAGGCTTTAGATGGCGTAAAGGCAGATAAGTAAAAGGCGGGGTAGGACCCACTCAAAATGCCCGTTACGATCAGAATCAAAGCAATCCCTAAGACAACTTCAAGGCTCAAAAGTTGACCCAGGTCAAGGGCCGTTCCCAATTGCGTATTGATGGAGGGGACTGTGGCCAGTAGGATCAAGATACTTAAGACCAGGCTGGTGAAAGCCACTACGACGCTTTCAGCAATGAACTGGAAAATGAGGGTGCCTCTTTGTGCGCCCATAGTTTTGCGAATCCCCACTTCCAGTGATCTCCTCATGGATCGGGCCGTGGCCAGGTTCATGTAGTTGATACAAGCAATAATGATCAGGAATATGGCGACGGCTGCAAAAACGTAGATGTATTCCATACTACCTGCAGGCACCGGCTCTCCTTCAAACTCCGAGTAAAGATGGATATCACGGATAGGTAAAAGTTCATAGACCACCTTCAGGTCATACTGATCGAAGATTACACGGATGTATTGATCCATGATCTCCTTGTTGAGCTTGTCTTCTACTACTTGAGCGTCAGCTGTTGAGTTGAGCTTGATGTAAGTGTAGTTGCCCCAGCCACCCCAACTTTGTGAATTGTACCGCCGCTGATCGCTGCTGGCAGAGGCCATGGCCCTGGCAATGATGTGGGAATTACGGGGTTGATCTTTATACACGCCTTTCACCTCGTAGGTGTAGGTGTCGGAAGCTAATAGCTTTCCCAATGGATTTTCATCTTTGAATATTCGTCTTGCCTCTGATTCACTCAGGCATATAGAGTTGGGTTGATTGAGTGCGGTGGCCTGATTCCCTTGTAAAAACTCGAAGGTAAACATGTCGAAAACAGTCGAGTCTACCAGGTACATGTCTTCCACATAGTAGCTGATATTTTCACTTTCCAGCCTTGTCCGTCCTTGTGAGACGAATCGCACAAATTGGGAGACTTCCCCAAAGGTCTCCTTCACGGTGGGACCCAAAGGCATTTGCGTAGAGGACCAGTGATCTTTCTTACCATCCGCTTCTTCGAAGTGAGTGGAAATGCGATAGATCAGGTCAGCGTCTTTATGATAGTTGTCAAAGCTGAGCTCCTGATTGAGGTACAGCAGGATGACCAAACTGGAGACGATGCCCAGTGTCAGTCCCAGGATATTGAGTGCCGCGTATCCCGGCTGCCGCAGAAGATGCCTGATGGCGATACGTAAGTAGTTGCTAAACATGTTTGTATTTGAGTTTAATTGACTTTCTAGTTTTTTCCAGGCGTAAGGCTGACAACAGCGCAGTACATCCCAGGCGTAATGAAGCATGGCCTTCGTTTTTCCTTCGTCCTCCAATCGATCGATATAGAGTTCTTCCAGATCTCCATGCAGTTCCTCAAAGCGTTCGCTTTTACAGTACCACCGGAAAAAAAGGAAAAGAAAGCGAGGCAGTTTAGGCGACTCGTTCACTGGTTCCATTGAAATGCTTGTTCAGGAACCTGGTTGCGCAATTTCGTCCTGAGCTCCATGGACTCATCCAGTGCTTTTTTGCCAAGAGGTGTAATGCGAAAGAGTCTTCGGCGTTTTCCACCTCTCTTTGCCACTGGGTCACTCATCTGAGACTTGAGCATACCTTTTTCTTCCAGCCGATACAGCGACTTATGCACCGCACTGATGTTGACTTTCCTGCCAGACTGCTCTGCGATTTCAGCTTTGATGGCCACCGCATATGCCTCCTCATAGAGTATGGCTGTAATCAGCAGTACGACTTCTTCGAATTCACCAAGGTATAATCGGCCCATATATTCATCACTTTTGCCAGTAAAATACGAGAGTCGAATAATAAAAGTTCACTTTTGCCAATAAAATAGTTTTGTTTTTCTATTCGATCTGATTCAGATAGTCGATGGAGTTACCAGAAAAAGTCCACGCCAGGATCATCAGCTACATAGCGTGGACTTTGGATATTGCAATAGCGGTCTTATTATGGAGCTAGATTGACACTCGCGTATCCCACAAAGCTGACAACAAGTTTTTGAGCTGCCTCGGCCTTGATACTGAAGGTCCCGTCCAGGTCCGATACCGTACCGAGGGACGTTCCTTCAACTATGATGTTGGCGCCAGGTAGTTGTGATCCTGTTTCCTTATCATAGACAGTTCCAGTCCACTCACCATCTGTATAGACGGCATCTAGTTTGAGTTCACTATGGATTACTCTCATTTCACCCATGCTCACAAGCCCTTCCGGTCTACCTTCCGAGTTATTACCCTTCTGAAGTTGAAAAATCACAGGCAATACCATTTTTACCCTGACTGTCCTTCCTCTCTGACGAGCAGGCTGAAAGGGACTAGCACTTTTTAATGCTTTTTCTACTTCCTCGTCACAGCCACCAC
Organism: uncultured Roseivirgaceae bacterium; assembly: GCA_964653795.1. Lineage (GTDB taxonomy): Bacteria > Bacteroidota > Bacteroidia > Cytophagales > Cyclobacteriaceae > JAWPMT01. The sequence continues at coordinate 3,763 of CAZZHO010000070.1, forward strand.
CTATTCCTTTCACAGTCTGGATATCGGACAAGCTCCCATCTCTTTCAATCACAAATTGTACCCATGTTTGACCCTCAATACCTTCACTGATAGCCTTGTCAGGATAGCTTGCAGCTCCTGCAATGTGCTGATGTAGCGCAGCCATTCCACCCGGATATTGGGCAGTCTCTTCCACGAAGGTGAATACCTCTTCCTTTTCATTTTGAGTAACTACCGGATTTTCATTGCATGCAAATACCACAAACAGAGTGGTCACCAATACAGACAGTGAGCCTAACTTCCATAGGCCCACACTTTTTTGTTCTTTTTTCATTGCTTCTAATCTTTTTAGAATTAAACCATCGTGAAATGAGCTGGCCAGGCTCAATCCACTTGCTTTCAAAGTAGAACTGATCAGTATAGACGAGTACTGGTCGATGTTACAATGCTTTAAGGCATGCTCATCGGCTTGATACTCGTGTATTTTTTTAATTTCTTTTTGGGTGTACCATACCGAGGGTAGCCACCAACAGCATATCTTCCATAGCTCCAAATAGAGGAGATCGTAAGTGTGTCCCAGGTGTACATGAGCCTGTTCGTGTTGAAGAATTGCTGTGTATTCCTCTTCTCTTTCTTTGATGGAATGATTCAAAAAAATCCAATTAAGAAAAGAAAAACTGCCCTTGACATCTCCGGTTCTTCTGATGTAAAAGTCTTGGTACTTTTCATATTTACTTCTCCGCTCAAGACGAATTATGCGAATGAGTGTCCGCAGGAATTGGAAGAGAATAAAGAGACTCACAGTACCGTACACAATCAATACCATAGTAGTTGGATCCCAGGTGGTACTTGCCACAACGGGGCTTGCCTCAATACTTTTTGGGCTGGTCGCCAGGGCATCGGTAGGTAAAGGCAATAATTCTACAGCCTGGTAAAAAGGGTTGGGGAGTTCGATCAAGGGCATGATCAAAGCAGCGAGGGAACTACCGACGAGGTAGAACCGCATTTTGCCATACTGCTGTTCCTTCCTGAGCAAGAGTATGTAGCCAGCGATGAGGAAGGTATGAATCACCGCCAGTTCGAAAAGATAAGTACTCATGACTTTTTGGCTTTTTGTTCTTTCAGCAGTTTCTCCAAATCATGGATGCTCAGATTCTCTTCATCAGAAAAAAAGGACACCATTTGGTGAAAGGATCCTCCAAAATACTTTTTCACAAAGACCTGCATGAATGACTTGGTATAGTCTTCCTTGGATATCAATGGGTGATATTTGTGAAACTTACCTTGTTTTTCATAGCCCACAAACCCTTTTTGTTCCATGACTCTTACCACCGTGGACACAGTATTGTAGGCGGGTTTTGGTTCTGGCATTTTATCGATGATGTCCTTGACATAAGCAGCACCTATTTGCCACAAAATCTGCATTACTTCATCTTCTGCCTTGGTCAGTTCCTTCATAAACAAACCTTTATTTGGATTAAACTATAACAATAGTTCAAACTAAATTAATAGTTTTATGGTATCCAAATAATTCAAACTATTTTTCTAGTTTCAATAATGATTCGGGCCTTCTATAGATTCTTGATCATATCCAGGTTGTCCAGTCCATCGTACCAGAAGCTCCCTAACGTCTGGAAGCCATTTTTTTGGTAGTATCTGACGGCCCGCTGGTTCCTTGCCTGAACGCCGCCCCATAATATGATCCTTGCCGCTCCCAGCTTTTTCAATTCAGCTTCTACAAACGCCAGCAGCTCACTGCCTATACCTTTCGATTGGAATGCGTCTGCGACGGAAGGAGCGAGGATGAAATCCTCTTGGAGATTGATCTGAACAGAGTAGCTCGTAAAACGATCCAGTTCCCCTTGGTCCATGTCATTTTTTATGACTGTATAGGCAATTGCTTCCAGGTCTTTTAAGCCTATGAATGCTCTGTAGCCTCTAAAGTCACCATTGCAAATAGAGGTGATGGTTGCCAAATCAAAAGGGTGGGGAGCGAAGTAGCTCCTGGTTTCCTCTGATAAGTGGTTGAAGTAACTCGCGAGACTTTCTGCCTCTTGGGGAGTAGCTATTTTAAATTTCACAGTACCGTTGATCTGGTGTTAAAGTAGCGCGATTGAGTAAGCTTTTTCAATTTTTATCTACTAGGAATTGCGAAATGTTACGGCTTGTATTTGCTTTATACCCATCGTTAACGGATGAATTGATAATATGAAAGAAGCACTGGGACTGTTGATTTTGAGAATTGGAGCAGGAGGTATGATGATACCTCATGGCTGGAGCAAGCTGAGCAAACTGATTTCGACTGGAGAGTTTCGGTTTGCAGATCCCATAGGTTTTGGTCCAGAGATCACGTTGCTTTTTGCTATTTTCTCTGAATTCTTCTGTGCAATATTGGTGTTGGTAGGTTTTAAAACCAGATTAGCCACTATTCCATTGATCATCACGATGCTCATAGCAGCATTGGTGGTTCATGGATCCGACCCCTGGTCCAAGCAGGAGTTTCCACTTCTGTACGCAGTAGCTTACCTGGGGATAGGGCTACTAGGTGCAGGTAAGTACTCGCTGGATAATCGGTTTGGAAATAAGTAAGGCAGACTATTCCAGTTCTCCTCTTTCCTTTAAAAAAGCGAAGATTTTGGTATCTACATAAGAGACCAGGTCCAGGTCTTTGTAGTTGAGCCATCTGATCTCCTCGATTTCACTAGAGGGATGTGGCTCTCCCAGGTAGTCAGCGCTGTAGCAAGTCATTTTCACAATGATACCCTCATCATGACCGTCCGCTTGTGCCTGAAAAGTCCCGACCTAGGCAATGGTATCTTCCTGCACATCCACATTCATCTCTTCCTTGATTTCTCGGATTAGCGTCTGTTCATCTGTTTCTCCGCTTTCTCTTTTGCCACCGGGAATGTAAAACTTGTCCTTTCCTCTGGACTTGGCAACCAGTATCTGACCGTTAACGATTTTGATGAGGGCTATTTTGTCTATTTCCTTCATGTATTGCTAAGAAAGTTTGATCATGACTTTTTCCTGAAAGCTGAGTACAAATAGATACCGGTAGTGCCAAAAATGCTGAGCAGAAAGAGGGGTAGGAACCATGTGCCGAGGCCCATTTGGTTACCAAAAGCAGCTTGAATCGTGGAGTAGGTAATGTAGGCAAAGCCTGCAGCGATGACCAAATTCATCGTCCTCAGGAGCTTTGTGGCGATGCGGTATTGTCGTTCGGCATTGTCTTCAGTGATTTCAGTAGGATAATTGAAAATGTGAGGGTAGCCATTGAGGACAAACAGGCTGATGTAGGTGAAGAGACCTACGATCGGTAAAGTCCAAATGCTGGTCTTTTTACTGTACGCATCAGGTTCGCCCAAAGCGTTGAAATGACTTGGGATGGTGTCCGGTAGTTGATTGTAATAATAAATCGGCAATCCGATCATTAACAACATGAAGAGAGCGCCAGCAATCTCAATGATCCAGTCTGATGGGTCACGCTTAATGGATATCTTAGGTCTATTCAAGGACTGCATTTACAACGAAGATAAATCAGGTTTCTTTGGAAGCCGTTACTATTCAATGGATCAGACTAAAATGAAAAAAGCAATGGAATCTATCGCATTATTTCTGATACAATACTTTGCACGTGTATGCTAGTTGTATCGTAAACTGTGAATTCAGGGAAGTCGGATTGCTCTAAGATCAGGGACAGTTCTGTTCCACCTAAAACTAACCCCTCTATTCCCTTTAAGTTGAGAGAGCTTCTGGCAATATCGAGGAGATTTGCTTTTGTCGATGACTGAATGTTGTTGAAGACTAACTCATTGAAATACCTGTCGTGGATGTAGTCAATTTCTTTTTCGTCAGGAATAAAAATATCAATACCATATTTCCTGGCTGTGCTTTGATAGAATCCAGCTGTCATAGTAGATCTGGTGCCAAATAAGGCAACCTGACTTAGCCCATCAGCCTTGATTTTTTTGCAAGCTTCTTCTACGATACTGATAAGATTCAAGTCTGTTTTGTCTGCTAGTTTGTCAAAGACAATATGAGGAGTATTGGAAGCAAGGGCAGCAGATTCGAAACCAGCATTTTCCAGTACATGTATGTGGCCAAGTAAGAAATCGGTCAGACCATCCATGTCACCTTCAAATACGAAGTGCAGCATTTCGGTCATATTGATACTTCGGATGGAGATATCGGGGTATTCATCCTTTTCAAGCCTTTGCCTGTAGGTATCGATGATTTGCTGATAATATTTGACGGTAGAGGCTGGCCCTATTCCACCAATAAGGGCAAATTTTTTCATATAGGATTTTGAATTTAGAACTTATCCGACGCCTAAAAGATCCTTTTGTAGAGGTATTCTCTGAATTGGTATGGTGTTCTCAATCTTTATGGCCAATCAGATTCGATTCTCTTTCGATATGTCTTTTTAGTCTTCCCATTCAATGGAAACTAGTCACCGTTTCCACCAAAACTTCCGCCAGCTCCTGAATCGGAAGAATCACTTCCTCCTCCGCTATCGCCAAGGTATTCTGTGTGTTCATGGTATCGTCTCTTTTTATCGTGAGAAGGAGGTCTCCTGTAGGCCCTCACTACGTTGAAAATGATAATACCTGCAATGATAAAGACGATGATATAGATCAAGTGCTCGGGGTGCTCTTTGTTCCAGTTGTCCAGTTTCCTGCCAAATGTCTCTCTGGAAAATTCTGCATGAATACTTTTTAGCCCGTTCATGGTGCCGGTGAAGTATTCGCCTTTTCGAAGCATTGGGAGTACGTCCTTATCCAGAATGCCTTGTAGGAAATCACTAGGTAGGCGAATGGCTGCTCCGGTATTTGGCGCGAGGTAGACGCTGCTATCATTCAATACGATCAAAAAGACCAGTCCCCAGTCGTGATACTGTGCACCTACGTCCCATTGCTGTAAAATAGATTTTGCGAATTGTGCAGTTGTCAGGGTCCCCGGAGAATCAACCATAACCACAGCTATGTCCAGCTTGCTTTCCTGCTTTACACCCACCAGATAGTTATGCAGCTTCACCCTCTCGTTTCGAGTAAGGATGTTGGCTTTGTCGGTGACATATCCCTCGCGATCAAAATCAGTTCCCATTGTCTGCGAGCAGATCAGCAGCAGGAAGAAGAAAAGACAATTTTCTTTATTACCCATCACTTAAAGTTATAGGCTTGTATTTCAAATCAACCTTGGATAGTCAAATAGATCGTTACTTCTTTGTTGAAAAGAAGCCATTTCTCAAAGTGACGGAAAAGATCCTTTTTTTCTTCAGTGCCTTGGGCGTTTTCAATGCTGGTCTTGCCTCGCTTTACTTTTTGCTGTTCAAGCGTGATAGAGCACCTCAAGACTTCCTGCTAGGCATACTGCTGTTGTGTTTGTTCCTGAGAGTGGGCATCTCCTGCTTCAATTTTTTTGGTCCCATGCCATATGGAGCAATTAAGCTGGGCCTCATAGCTAATCTTCTATTAGGCCCCACCACATTGTTCTTGATGATGAAGGATGGTCCTAAAGCCAAGCGTGAGTTTCTTTTTCATTTTGGGTTTTGGTTAGTGCTGCTTGGTTCTGCCTGGGCCTTATTGGATTTCCATATCTGGGATTGGAAGCTACGGTTTGTGATTCATGCCGCCTTGACTGCCTATCTTGTAGCGGCAGGGTTTGTGGCTCGGAAAGATTTGTTGGGGGTCTTTTCCCGAAAATCCAGTAGTAGGTCAGTGATTGTCTATTGGTCTGTCGTATTGATATGCACCGGATCCGCTGTTTCATTGGTCACTAATTACATACTGGGGCCGCTTATTTTTTCGACCATATTTTACCTGGCTACTGGATATGTCCTATTAGGTCAGAAGAAGTTAAGGAAGGAGCCCACCAGGCAAATAGATGAGGATTTATCCTCTCAAATCAGCCAGAAGTTGCAGCAGTTGATGGAGGAGGACAAAGTGTACCGTGATCCTGAACTGAGCCTGGAGATTTTAGCGGAGAAGCTGTCAGTGAGTAAGCACATGCTATCGCAGGTATTGAATGATTATTTGCAGAGGGGCTTTCACCAGTATGTCAATGACCATCGTATACGGGAGGCTTGCGTGATGTTGAAGGAGCAAAAGCACTTTAGCATCGAGGCGATCGGCCATGAGGTCGGTTTTCATAGCAGGTCATCCTTTTTCTCCTCGTTCAAGAAATCAGTGGGTATGACACCCTCAAAATACCGAGCTGCGGAGTAGTCCGAATTTATCCATTCATACAATCAACCGATCCAATCGGACTTTTTTCGGGAACGTGGCCAACATCTTCACCCTCAAAAAAACTATGAACAGAAAGTTGATTGGGTGCTTGATTTTCTTCTCCATCTCCATTTTCGCAAAAGGCCAGGATACATCTCCAGGCATCTATAAGCTATCTAAGGAGTATTTAGCTGGGGAGGGGCTCGATTTTATCAAGCAGAAAGACACGACACGCACGGTTTACCAAAAGAAGGTATTTGATGGCGTAGACCTGGCGGTTTACATGGTAGCGATCGGTACAGGCATCACCAATGAGTTTGGCAATTTTCCTTTGGAAGAATTCATATTCTGGATGAATGGAAAGGCGGTGGTAGAACCAGTAGGAGAAGAGCCGTTTCCTATTTTCACGGGAGACTATTTTATCCAGGCCAAAGGCTTTCAAGGAAAATGGAATTTTATTGACATAGGTGGTCCCCATTTGGAGTTGGCGCTAGTTGCGAAAAATCGACCTGATTCCACTTTTAAGTCTCCAATGAGTAGAGCACTAGTCATTGATCGGGATATTATTTCGGGCGTAGCCAAGCCTTTAAATGGTCAGATATATGAGGGCCCTGAGATCACGGTGAACCTACTTACCTCCGAGGAGGTACTTACTAGTTCATCGCAAGAGCGGATGATTCATGTGTTGAGTGGCGTACTGAGCTTCAAAAGTGGCAATGAAGAATACCGTCTATATGCTGGAGACTTCTTTTTCTTACCGGAAAATATAGAAGGCGAATGGAGCTGTGAGAGCATCCAGGGTCTTCGGGTAATCGAGGTTTACAAAACCAGGATAGAGAATTATTGAAATTCCTTGGTGACTTCTTCGCAGTAATCAAAGAGCTTTTGAGCATCTTCCATGTTTCTTCCGCTGGGAGCCTCCTGGATCACTTTGAGATCCGAATAGTAGGCCCCATTGACTAACTGGTCTTCCGGTGTAGTGGCCAACAATGTTTGAGTGGCTGCGCCCACTTCGGGCTCCACCATCGTGAATGGTAGCAAGGGGTTGCTTAAAACCAATTTAAGTTTTTGTCCTATTGTCATGTATCGCCCAAGGTCAGTTTTTACTCCTCCAGGGTGTAACGAAACGGCTTTTAGATGAGGATATAGTTTAGCGAATTGCTTGGCCAACAGGATATTACCCAGTTTAGACTGCTGATATCGCCATCTGGATACATAGTCTTCTTCATTGACTTGGGTTATGGCGTCATAATCGATTGCAGGAGCACCGAACCTAATATGACCTTTTGACGAAAGCCACACCTGACGTTTAGTGACTTCTGCTAATATTTTCGTCAGGAGAAAGTGTCCAATGACGTTGATGCCCATTTGTGTCTCAAACCCATCCTTTGTTTTGCCCGGTGGTGTGAACATGACCCCCGCATTATTGATCAAGCAGTCAATTTGTGGATAGGCCACCTTAATATGATTAGCGAAGGCTTTCACTGATTGGAGATCGCCTAAATCGAGGGTTTTAGATCCATCCAGTTGGTTATCTGCGAAGGATAATTCAGGGTCCTCCTTCAAAGTTTTGATGAAATCAGACTGTGTCTTTTCGCTTCGGCCGGCGATGATAACGGTAGCATTCGTCATCAGCAAAGCTCTCGTAGTAATGGCGCCCAACCCTGCGTAGCCACCGGTGATCAGGTATACCTTCCCGGTTAGATCCAGGTTTTTTACGATATCATAGGCCGTCTTCTTCATAGTAAGTTGGTTTTCAGTGAAGCAAATGAACCACTAGATGTGCTTTTGGGCCTATCCGATTCGCAGAGGCTTGTATGTATTTCGCAGGAAATTAATTGAGGTTGCGATACTCGCTCGGGCTTATCCCTGTTTTAGCTTTAAAGAGCTTGCTGAAGTTTTGGGGATACTCAAAGCCTAGCTTATAAGCCACCTGACTCACGGTTTCTCTGGAGTTCAATAAGGTGGTTTTGGCCTTTTCTATCATATAGGAATGAATATGATCCTTAGCGCTTCGACCTGTCTCTGTTCGCAGTAAATCACTCAAGTAGGGACCTGACATATTCAGCGCTTCCCCACATTGATCTATTGAGGGCATTCCTTGTATAGACAAGGATTCTGATGAGAAATAGGACTTTAGAAATCCTTCGAATTTCGAGACCAGGTCCTTATTTAGATTGGTTCTGGTATAGAACTGGCGATCATAATAGCGACGGCTGTACTTAAGGATTGTCTCCAGGTTTTGTACTATGAGCTCTTGCGAATGACGATCAAAATTTTGATGAACCTCCTGTTCTATGGTATCCACTAAAGTGTTCAAGAATTGGCGCTCCTTGTCTGATAAGTGTAGCGCCTCGTGAGTCTCGTAGCTGAAGAATGAATACTGATCAATTACGCTTCCCAACTCGGATTTTCTAATTAAGTCCGGATGGAACAGTATAGACCAACCCTGGGAAGGAGTGATGACCCCTTCGAACTGTTCGACATGCTCAAAGCTTGCGACCTGGCCGGGACCCATGAATAATATCGTTCCTTCCTGGAAGTCGTAAGAACTTCGACCATATTGGAAACTGCCTCGTATCTCTCTTTTCAAGGCGATGTAGTACAGGTCACTGGTAAACTTGACTTGTTTTAAGTCAAGAAAGGTTTTGGGCCACTTACGTAATACGGTAATTAAAGGGTGAGGAGGTTTATCTGCTTCCAGATAGCTATACACTTCATCGATACTTCGGATATGAATAATCTCCTCCATAGTATGAATTTAAAGATTTCTAATGGAGTGTAAATCTGCGCCGATACTTAGCGAGTCCCATATTCATTTCGAAGGAGGTTGAATCGATTTCGCTGAATGATTTTTATTTTTCCTAGTACTTCGGAAGATCATTAGCAGACCAAGGAGAATTAGAGGGATACTTAGCCATTGACCCATATTGAGGGACAAGTTTTCTTCGAATGATACCTGGTTTTCTTTTAGAAACTCCATTAGGAATCGTTGGAGGAATATCAGTACCATGCCCATTCCAAAAAGGAACCCTTGATTCTGCTGCAGCTTCCTATTTTTCCAGACAAGAAATAGGAGTAAGCTAATGATGAAGTAGCAGATAGCTTCATAAAGTTGGGCGGGGTGCCTAGGGATGCTATCTACACTCGTAAATACAAAAGCCCAGGGCAGATTTGTCGGAGTACCAATGATTTCTGAGTTGATGAGGTTTCCTAATCTGATAAAGCCACCCAATGCAGTTCCGGCGATGGTCAATCGATCGAGCAGCCACAGGTACCCAAGCTGGTACTTCCGATTGAATCTATAAAGTGCGACCAGTGCGCCAAGGATACCACCATGACTGGCGAGGCCGGCCAAGCCCGTGAATTGAAAGGTTGGCTCCAGGCGAAACGGTAGTATTTCGATCGGGTTGTGCCAATAATGCAGTGGCTCATAGAATAGGATATGCCCAAATCTCGCACCAACAATGGCACCTACCATGATGTAAGTCACCAGGTCTTCCAATTTGCCTGCATCTATTTCTTCTCGTTGGTAGATGTTGATCATGATCCGATAGCCGGCGAAAGCTCCTATCAGCCAGCTAAGGCCATACCATCGGAAAAGCTCAAACCCAGGTATGATATTGGGCGCTACATCCCAATGTATGTAAGCCATCATCCTCCCTGACAAATCATGACCAGCGCAATGAACATGGCGATATTGACTAGCAACTGTCGCTTGCTGACTGATTGACTGGAAGCATCATCAATAATCGTGAGAATGTCCTGAGGAACTACTGGCTCCAGGCTATTGATTACCTTCAATTGTTGCCAGGCACTTTTAAATTCGTTTAGCTGCATGCGTTTTCTGATTGAATTTTAGTTTCAGCTGGGATTTGATGCGGTTAAATCTTGTCCCAACGTTGGATGGAGATATCTTGAGTAACTCGGCTATTTCTTTGTTCTGATATCCTTCCAGGTATAGGATCACGATGGCTTTGTCCATGTCCTTCAAAGACCGAATGATGATAGGCAAAAGCTCAAGGTTATCATCAGCAAAAGAAGATGAAACCTTCTCTGTGATGGATTCAATGGGTTGAGTGAAGGGTGTTTTTTGGTTCTTCCTTTTATGAGATAGAATAGTATTCAAACTGACCCGATAGATCCAGGTACTAGGAGAGGAATCCCCCCGAAAGCTCTCAATGGATTTCCAAAGCTGCAAGACGATATCCTGAAAGGCATCTTTTTGATCTTCAGCATCGACATAATACAATTGGCAAAGGCTCCTAATCTGTCCTCGGTTGTTGTTGATGATTTGTATGAAATGCCGTTTATCCAATGCTACTCAAGAGTACTTTATAGGATTAGTAGCAGATTGCCAGGATTTGTCACACTTCGTGCAAATTATTTTTCAGTTGTTTTAAGACGGATACATCTTCATTTATCCTTTTGGTCGGACTTTCTTTTCAGAAATGGACATTACGAGGCTTTTTGGTTGTGTCTTTTTCTCTAGGAGTGCCGGATTGTGGCGATCACAGATTTCCACAGCCTCCAGTATCATGGGTGTAATGGCTTCAGCTGGAAAAGTCTCAAAGTTCTTAACCTGAAGATGTCGGATATGCTTTCCTTTCCCTTCCAGCGGGACATTTACTATAGATAATGAGGTACCTTGATTAAAACCAAAGTTGATGTGCTTCCCATACAAAGCGATATGACAGAAAGCGTCTTTTAGTTTTTCCGACTTGGAGTAGGCAATGGCTACAGCGTTATAATTATCCCAAATGAGTTCATTCGCTTGAGGTACTAGTTCGGTGATAAATTGCCGTACATCTAAAGCCAATCCCTGAATGTGCTGGTCGTAGGGTTTGATAAAGTCGAAGAGTTGAGGGTTAGGTTCCATAAATGATGCTTTTTGGCTATTGGTCTTAGTTGTTATTTACGTAGCTCCTCCATGTCGTCAATTATTTCTTCAAGCTTTCGCATGACACCTCCATAGATGATGTTGAAGTCCCATTGGTAAATGGATCCTGCGAATACCGCCAGTAAGATAACTACGACCGCAGAGGTGAAAATACCGATCAAAGGTAGACCAAAGAGCAAGTGCATATCTGGAATATTAGAGAGTAATTTCTCCATGATGATTTCGCCCAAAGGTGGTCTTCCTCTGAAACTAGCTACCCAAAATCCTACGATCGTGCAGATGAAAAACGCTGGATAATAAAATCGCGCCATCCTCTTATTGATTGCGACCATCTCCAGCATCCACCTTTCAAAGTTTTTGATGTATTGGTAGCTGCTGGTGTTCTTGTCAATACTTTTCAGGCCTTTGGCAAGATGTCTATTGATAAAATAGATCACCGTCAGTATAATGAAATATCCAATTCCCATTAAAGACATTCCCAGAAGGGAGGAAAGCCCCAGGAAGAGAAATGCACCGATTACGATACCTCGTAGGTTGTTTTGAAACATCCTCTCTATGCGATCTACGAGGTGGATCGACTTTTGATCATAGAGATTGTTGATTCGAGGTGCGATCAAAGCATCTTCTCTTAAGAACCCTTCATTCCAGATTACTTCAATTGACTTTTCCATCTAACAGTTTTTTTAGTCTTTCTTTAATTCTTTTAACTCGGACACCAATGTTGTTGGCGTTGGTGCCCATTATTTGTCCTATTTCCTGATAAGATTTCTCTTCCAGATAAAGGAGTATCACTGCTCTGTCTACTTCTGATAACTGCTTGATAGCGGTATACAGTTGATCGATCGATTCCTCAGAAATCGCGGGATCATCCAAGGTTTGTGGGGGAGGTACATCCGAGGAGAATAGCTGCTGATCGTTTTTCTTCTTCTTTTTCAACAGTGTAAGGCAAACGTTAAGCGATAACCTATATACCCAGGTAGACCATTCCGACTGCTCTTTAAAATTCTCACGACTTTTCCAGAGTTGCAGACACACTTCCTGATAGTAGTCCTCAAAATCTTCATTTGTATTGGTATAAGCCCTACATATCTTGATGATAGGTGCATACGGCAATACTGAAGACGTGTAGAAATCCTCGCTCACTACTTTTTGCTCTTTAGTGGCTGGATTTGGAAATCATTACACCTTGCTCGTATTTTTTTCTTGCCATAGTTATTAAGAAGGACGGGTGACTTTTTTGGTGTTTGGTGTTGATGATTGTCATAGAGCTCCTGAAGTTTAAAAGGTATTTTGGGCTGTGTATTAAAAGATCTTCTATGGCAAAATCTCCAAGAAAACTATCATCCAAGCAATATAACATTGCCTTGAGTGACCTGCATATTGAGCTAGTACAGCTTCAGGAATGGGTCAAAAAAGAGAAAGCAAAAGTATTGGTCATTTTTGAGGGTAGGGATGCCAGCGGAAAAGGTGGCGTGATTAAGCGGATCACTGAACCTCTAAACCCTCGTGTTTGCAAAGTGGTGGCTTTGGGAGTTCCAACGGAACGAGAGAAGTCTCAATGGTATTTTCAGAGATATGTGGAGCACCTGCCTGCCGGTGGCGAAATAGTACTCTTTGATAGGAGTTGGTACAACAGAGCTGGGGTTGAGAAAGTGATGGGTTTTTGTACTGAAGAGGAGTATCAGGAGTTCATGAGATCATGCCCTGAGTTTGAGAGGATGCTCATAAGATCAGGTATCCACCTGATTAAATACTGGTTTTCGGTAAGTGACGATGTACAGGAACAAAGGTTTTCGGAGAGAATCAATAACCCGGTGAAACGCTGGAAATTCAGTGAGATGGATTTGCTTTCCCGACAAAGATGGGTTGAGTACAGTAAAGCCAAAGACTTGATGTTTGCCCATACTGATACCAAACAATCACCTTGGTTTGTGGTCAATGGCGATGATAAAAAGCGCGCCAGACTCAATTGCATCCAGCATCTGCTTTCCCAAATACCGTATGAGCATAGCGGTTATCATGATGTTGTTCTTGAGCCACTAACGGAAGAAGCGGGGTATATTAGGCCGCCAGAGGATTATCAGTCTTTTGTGCCTGCGGTTTACTAATAAGTAGCGGTAGTTGGTAGATCCTAATGGATCACTCTGATTTTTTTAGTTCTTGCACCTTTTTCAGACATTCCTTGGCCTTTTCTTCATCACCCAATACTTTGTAAGCAGCCATCAATCCTATGAATGGTTGTGTTGAATTTGGGTGACTATTGGCAATAGTTTGGAATAGCTCAATGGCGTGATTGTATTGCTGGTTTTGATGGTAGAAACCTGCGATCGAGCACGCTCTCGATACCCTTAATCTGCTGATGAATCCAGTTTTTTCAAACGTTGTATATAGAGCGTCAAATTGGTGGAAGTTTTCAGCTCGAATGGCATTCCTTGTAATGCTGAACATGGTCCAATCAGAGAGTTTATTTGGAAAGCCATATCGTTCAGAGCGTTTTCCATAATAATCGAAAACATAATCCAGTCCTCCCGATTCGAGGAATTCATCCAGACTATTGAATTGGGGTTCGGGATAATATTCAAAGTGCTTCTGAAGTCCATGGTACAACGTTGTGAAAGGGGTAGACCGATGCTCCTCATTTGTCAATTCCACGAACTGCAAGTTTAAATTGGAGTGCTTACTTGAAAGCAATTCATTGAGAGCACTTGTTTCTTCCCATACCAATCCTTCATTTTTTCCAGAGGTAAAGAATAGGAGTCCATCCCAATCTGAGTTGGCTGCGAACAGGCTGTCTATGCCTGATGATTTGTCCTTTACAGGGAAGGGGCTTGCGGCTATATAAGAGTCGAAGAGCAATGGATCATTTATGAGGCTATTGATCGTGAAGCCTCCCGCAAATGCCCATCCAAACAGGATTCTTTCACTTGAAACCCGGAAGTGATTTGTTAAATATGGGATCACTTCCGTCTTAATATGTTGCAAATAGGCAATGGAGTTCCTGCTGTATTGCGTATTTCTGTCGGATGGGTTTTTAGATTTGCCTACAATGATGAACGGGGGTGTTTCTCTGAATTCTTCGAACGTTTTGGCAAGGCTTACTCCATGGAGAAAGTAGCGTTGCCCATCTAATATGTAGAGCACTGGATACTCCTCTTTACCATTTTCATAGCTTTCAGGAAGATAAATTTGAATGGTTCTTTCATCACCCAGCACCTCAGACTCAATCGTGACAATGGGTCCAAGGATGTTGTCAGTTTCTACTACTTGAGCTACAGCGGTGAAAGAGTAGACGAAGCACAAGGAGATGAGTGCCAATACGCGGTTCACGATCTGAGACATTTCTTAAATGTATCCGATCATTTATCGCTTTGCAAGGGGAAATTTATCAATACCCACCTACTGGCTGATAAACGCGTATATAGTCAATATCAAAGGTTTTTGGGTACTTTTTGGAAGCGTCATTGAGCTCCAGATCAGTCGGGACCTCATAGATGTTGAGCATAAACTGCATTTCGTAGTTGGGGGATTGGTCGATGCTTCTAACCTTTTGATTATCCAGATAGAAGTCAATTCCATCAGGCTTCCATTCTGCAGCATAGATGTGAAATACAGTGGCGTCAAATGTCATCGCCTCTTCGAAGAATTCGTCCTTTAGGGTTTCATCCTGAAAGGCTCTTAGTCCATGTCCGTTGATGGAGGTACCGTCTTTGATGTTTTCTCCTTTTACCTCCATGATGCATATCTCCGCTGATTTGTGAGGTTCATCCTCAAATCCTATCATCCAGAAAGCGCAGACGTTGTTGTTGGAAGCAATGGCTTTCGCACGGATCTCATAGTAGCCGTACTTAGGAGTGTAAAGTTTCAAAGTCTCTTGCTCTTCCTGCACCTTGCTGTTGGGAGACACTTTATGTTGCCCGATGTTGCTGTTCAATTTTCCAGCAAATTCTCCAGTCTGAAGGGATGATACCTTCACATCTCCATTGTACTCAGGACACCATGGTGCCTGATCTTCATCGATCTTAAGTGTGAGTATGTTATTGTTTAGGACAAAGTTAGTTGCGGATTTTGCTCTTGAGCTCCAATGAGGAAGATAGAAAGGTAGCCACTTAGTAGTGTCCAGCTGATTTGAATTAAAATCATCCTGAAAATCCAGTAGATACCCTTCCTTATGAATGGGGTTTGGGGCAAAATCCTGCGCTTTTGATTTCATGGTCGTAAAACTGAGGATTAAACAAAGATTACTCGCAATAAAAACAGATCTTGGATTGAGAATAAGTATCAGAATTTATGTCAACAATTGTTCAAAGAAACCACCAATTTCCTTTTTTCTGTCTACAAAATGGATTTCAAGAATCCATTCTCTTTTTTCTCCGTTGATTTCACGTTTCATTTTCTTATGATTTTCCGGGTGGACATATAAGTCGTAAGTGTTTGGGTCTAATTTTTCATGAGGGAATTCACCGATTATATGGCCAGCAATTTCTCCACCAAATTCCCAGCCATGACTATTGGCTAGATCTATTACATAATGGAAAAGCTCAGCTCCTGTACAGTCCTCTTGGTTGTCAAACCATCGTTTGGCGTCGTACCAAGATGCCTCTATATCTGTCTTTAGCTTCAGCTTAGAGCTGTCTTCTCCAATGACATAGGTTCGTCCCAAGTCAGCTTCCCAATTGTCCAGTATTGGTCCAAAGTCAAAGAATAAAATGTCGTCTTTTTGAATTGTTAAGTTCGGCGGATCCTCTTTATAGGGCATTAGGGTGTTTCTGCCACTTCTTACAATTCTTTTGTGCCAATGCTTTCTGGTCCCTAGCAAATGGTGAGACAACTCATACACTTCATTATTCAACTCTTCTTCAGTTTTGCCAGCCTTTATAAGACCTTTTTTTTCGATAGCATCAAACAATGTAAGCGCAATTTTTTCCGCTTTTTTCAGATTCTCCTTACTCATATCGTTTTTTAGTTTAGGCCAAAAATTAGATATCAGTAAATGCCAGAAAATGTCTTATGACAACTTCGTCTGAATGATTCTTTTTATTCTACTCAGCGATGTTGTGGTGACCCCAATGTAAGATGCCAGATATTTCTGTGGTATTCTATGTAAATAGTCTGTGTCTTCCAGGAGTTTTAAATACCGTTCCTCTGCTGAGTACTTGTGTAGACTTGTCAATCGGTCAATCAGGGTTTGTACCACATCTTGCCAAAAAAGTCTGAATAAGGAATCGATATTGGGGTTCTCGATACAAAGTTTCTCAATCCTATGTTTTGAGATACATATGACCTCTGTCTTCTCAATACTCTCAATGAAATATTCAGAGGGCTTTTCACTAATGTAGCTATATAGCTCAATTGAGGAGTTATTTTTAAAGGAGAACCAAACAGAGGTATCAATTCCTTCTTTTAGATAATGGAGCCTTAAGCAACCATCTACAACCAGATAGAAATTTTTGCAAATATCACCTTCATTCAATAAGAATGCCCCCTTTTCAATTATCTGTCGCGTTGCATGGGATTTGATGTCTTCAATATCACTTTTTTCAAGGTCTCCATATTGACCAAAGAAACCCGTTATGGTATTGTCCACTTCTTTTTTTGTTTCTTTCGAATTTAGGAGTTAGAAATTAAAGAGGGGCAATGGATGGCTATTCTCAGTTGAATGGCCATCTTTTTCATCACATATTATTTTCAATTTGGCGAATTCAGTCCGAGTTTATTTCCTTCTGAATCTAGAAATATGGCAAAAAAGCCATTGTTATCCGCGTGGGCCATCTTTTGGATGACAACTTTGCCACCATTCGGTTCTACTTTGTCCAGTATATTCTGCAGATCATCCCCAGCATTTAAATACACGGTTACACCATTAGGAGACGGTTCGAACCCTTCTCCCTTCGTGATTAATCCTGTAACCATTTGATCTTCATATGGAAATACACCTAATTCCATTTCTGGAAATTCATACCGCTTGATTTTAATGTCCAGCACATTCTCATAAAATGTAACGGCCCTCGATAGATCAGTAGCAGGGATTTCAAAAATGCCCACATAGCTTGTTGGTAGTTTGTCGGACTCCTGAGCCTTGGCTGGGTTTGAGTTTGCGATAAAAATCAAGCTCAAAAAGAGCATTGCAAATCCATTGTGAATTGTGTTTTTCATTGTTTTTGAAATTGAGATTAAAAAAATATTGAAGTTGTGTGCTGGGGTTGATTAGCGTTTTTAGCCAAAGGCTATCTCCAGTTTCTTTTTGATGAGTTGTCGTTCATTTTCTTTGTTGGCAAGTCTCAAGGCGTGGTTTAAGTGATCTATTTCCTTGTCGGTATCCTCACTCATTCGGTGCAGTTCTGCTAGTAGGCAGTGGTAGTGATGATTACTGATAAGATCCAGTTTGTTGGCTTCAATTATCGCCTCGTTTACTGAATTAGCTTTCGCAAGCGCATAAGTCCTGTTCATGGCGATGATAGGGGAGTAGTCTATGGTAAGCAGCTTATTGTAGAGCTGTAAGATATATTCCCATTTGTCTGGATCCTCTGTCGTATGCCAATAAGCAATACCGGCTTCAAGGTGATATTTGGTAACTGTGCTTCCCTTGGCAGCCCGATCAAGATATTGTTTGCCTTTCGCGATTAAAGCTTGGTCCCATTTGGATTTATCCTGGTCGTGGTAGAGTATGTCGCCATTCTCCTCTGAGCTTCTGGCATTTAACCTTGAAGCATGAAAGCACATAAGTGCAATCAGCGCACATATGCGATGACTGGGGAAGATCTTTTGCCTGGAAAGGAATATGCTCAGCCGCATAGCTTCCCAGCAGATTTCCTGCCTAATATTCTCTTCGTTGGTACTGCTGTAATATCCTTCATTGAATATTAAATAGATCACCCTCATCACATTGTCAAGCCGATCTTTATAGGCTGCTGGCGATAAGCTGGTTTCTATTTGATTCCTTTCCTTGATGGCTTTCTTAGCGCGGTACAACTTCTTATTTACTGCTTCCTTATTGGACAACATGGCCTTAGCGATCTCCTCAATACTGAATCCACAGAGTATTCTTAGTGCAATGCATATTTGAGCTTCTTTGTTGAGCTCTGGGTCGCATAGTACGAAGATCATATGCAGTTGACTGTCCTCTATGATTTCCTCAGTAATCTCTATGTTGACTTCATGATCATCACCTTCTCCTAAATCAGGAGTGATTTTTTCATCATAGATTTTCTTCCTTCTGTAGTGTTCGATAAGTAGGTTTTGTGCCACCTTCCTCAGCCAAGCTTTTGGGAATTCCGGAATGCCCTTGTG
>CAZZHO010000071.1:0-12999 GCA_964653795.1 uncultured Roseivirgaceae bacterium
GTGATTCGTCTGGGGCTCGAACCCAGGACCCTCTCCTTAAAAGGGAGATGCTCTACCAGCTGAGCTAACGAATCTTACCTTTTAAATCAATTTAACAGTCAACTTTGGCGTCTCCTTGTTAAAATTGCGGACGCAAAACTACATAGCTAAACAGCAATTGCAAAGGGAAATGCAACTAAAATACAAGATACTTTTCATCACACTATTTATAAGCCTAACAACCTGCTATTCGCAGGCATCATTACAAGAGGCTGATTCCCTTTTTGCTAACGGCAAATACACAGAGGCTTTCGAAATTTTCGATTCTATTCACAAAGAAGGACAGGCAACAGAAGCCATGCTCCTAAAGATGGCTTTCATCAAAGAAGGTCTTTCTCAACCTGCTGAAGCCATCATCTATCTAAGCGAACACTACAAACTTTCTGGAGATAGAAGGTCGTTTGAAAAAATCAGTGAGTTAGCAGAGGAACAGGCGTTTTTTGGATATGAATCTTCTGACAAGGAAATCATCCTCAATGCCATCAGGAAATATCAGGAACTTATTTTGGGTTTCGCCTTCTTACTATCAGTAATCCTCCTATTCCAGCTGTACAAGAAACGACAACAAAAGGAGTTCTCACTTTTGAACCTGTTCCTTCAGTTGATGTTGGTCATTGTCATTGTGCTGGTCTCCAACAATTTTCTCCAAAAAGATGAGGCCATATTACGCAATAATGGAACGCTCGTCGTGTCCTCCCCCTCAGCCGCTGGGGAGCCAGTAGACATTCTCGCGAAGGGTCATAAGGTCAAAATTATCCAGGAATCGGAGGTTTGGGCACAAATTGAGTTTGATGGTCTTTCGGGGTACGTGAGAAAATCTCAACTTCATCGTATATAAAAAAAGCAATCCCCACTACGAGAACTGCTTTTCCAATAAGCGGGCATCCCGCGAAAGGATGCTAACAAAGACCGAAATTCAGGAGTGAATTTAGCTACAGGGTATTTTCAAAACCCGACAATGGTCTTTCATAACTTGCCATTGCATCGGCAGAAAGAGTTTGGCAGGATTTGAAATCCTATGTTTACAAACTATTTTTAGGATTGTCTCGCCAATTAAATCCGCAAATGAAAAGACTAGTCGCCTGTTGTTGTGGACTTATTATGTCCTGTGCCATTTCCGGTCAAAGCGATCTCAAAGACCAGCTGGCGGCAATTGAAAGTCAAGACTCTGTGGAATGGCTTATTCGAGCGAAGGGACTTTCACAAAATGAATCAGATAGCCTTTTAGCAAACTGGCTCTTAACAAAGGGCAGTGGTTTGGTACTGGCTGGAGACGTCCCAAACGCCATCAAATATTTCCGAAAAGCTGAGGCCATAGGTATAGGCAATGGATTTTTCGAAATCACAGCCAATGCCAAAATACAGATCGCTGAAAGGTTTAGGGTCCAACGAAAGACAGACTCAGCCAAAATGCTCATCAATGAGGTTTTCGACATAGCAGATCAATATGGTAGCAGGAAAATACGTGCCAATGCTCATCAAAAATTGGCAATACTCTTAGACTTTATAGAAGAAGATCCCATCGCTTCTTTGGAAGAATTACATAAAGCAAGAACCATCTATGAGGAATTAGAAGACACGAAAGGCCTGGCTGAAGTTCATCTTAATATCGGGACCATCTATAGAGCCGACAACAACGAATCTCAAGCGTTATATCATTACAAAGAGGCCGATAAGTACTTCAGCATCGAAGGAACCATCACAGATCGCATTCGCATGGCTATCAATATCGGCACCATGCATCATTTCCTCGGTCAGCTCGATTCCGGGAAGTACTACTTTCTGTCTGCTGATGAATTGATAGTGGACAAAGATGGCATGGCTACCGCCTTCCTTAATGTCAACTACGGCAATCTTCTAATAGACCTTAAAGAATTCAAAGAGGCCTATGATCGGCTGGTAATCTCCAACAGGATTTTTACCAGAATTGATGATAAGTATGGCATGGCCATTACGGAATACCACATTGCCGAATCCCTCCTGGATAGTGGCAACTATAGAGCGGCCATTCCAAGATTCCACAAGACTCTGAAGATGATGGACCAATATGGCATCAACAATATCAAGGAAACTGTATTTAGTGACCTTGCAAAAGCCTATGCCGGTGCTAACCAATTCAAAAAGGCTTATGAATACATTGATAAAAGGATGCAACTTTTTGATTCACTTGATAAGGCTGATATCTCTAAGCAAATAGGCATCCTTCAAAAGAGGTATGAGCTGAGTCAGAAAGAGGCAGAAAATGAAAAGTTGAGACACGAAGCTGAGATAAGAGAGGCGGATATTCAAAGACAAAAAGAACTTTCAGTAGCCGGTGCTATTGTGCTATTATTCATTTCCGCATTTGCTGGATTTGTATTCTGGTCTCAACGAAAAACAACTAAGCTTAATAGAACAATTCAAGATCAGGCTAATAAGTTGAAGGCTATCAATGATGCCAAGTCCCAGTTATTTGCCAATATCTCACATGATTTCCGAACACCACTTACGCTTATAAGCGGGCAAGTACAGCTCCTGCTTGATGATCATCAAAACCTACTACCCAGTGACGCGATAGCCAGATTACATAAAATCTCCTGGAATAATAACAGACTCATCTCCTTAACTGAGGAGATTCGAGAACTCATCAGCCTCGATTCAGGCCAGATCAAAATTGAAAAGCAAGCTGTTAGCATTAAGTCATTTGTAGCTCTCCAAACCGGTCTTTTCCAATCAGCCGCAGATGAAAAAGGCATTGCCATGAATCAGACGATGGAATCATCTGATGTCCTGGTAGCGATCGATGCTTTCAAAATGGAGAAGGTCTTTTACAATCTACTTAGCAATGCATTGAAATTCACCAAAGCCGGTGGCAGCATTCATGTTCACTTGCAAACGAAAAAGGATCATGTGGATATTTCGGTGGAGGATACAGGTATCGGCATTTCTGCTGAACATCTGGACCATGTATTCGACAGGTACTATCAAATTGAAAGTACAGACTACAAAATTGAACAAGGGCTGGGCATAGGATTGGCCATCACCAAAGAACTCGTAGAGCTCCATGAAGGCAATATTTCAGTCAAAAGTCATAAAGGAATAGGAACCACCTTCACAGTACGATTGCCAATAACACAAATTTCAGAAGCCAATAATAAAATATTAAGCCGCGATTCTTCGACAGAACTACCACCAGGTCAATCTTCGCGAAATCTAGTGAGGGATAGCTCCTTGCAAGGTGATGTCATGGTAGTGGATGATCATCCAGAAATCCGTGCGTATGTACGCGACTTGTTAGAAGAAGATTTCAACATTATCCTGGCTGAAAATGGCTGGCAGGCACTTGAAATTTTGAAGGAGGAGAAAGTCGACGTAATCATCACAGATATCATGATGCCAGTAATGGACGGGTTTGTCTTAATTGAATCCTTGAAGGAAAACGAGAAATGGAAGAATATTCCCGTAGTGGCTATTTCGGCAAGAACTGGTCAGGAAGATAAGGAGCGCGTACTAAAATTGGGTGTAGCAGACTATATGATCAAACCATTCAATAGCAGGGAGTTTAAGCTGAGAATTACCAACTTGGTTGAGCTTCGGAAAAAAGATCAAGTGCTACCAGAATCACTACAGCATTACAACCTCAAAAAACTAGAAGAAGAGTGGCTAACCAAACTATCCGCTATTGTTCGTGATAACCTAAGTGAGAAAGTGAACAACAGTATGTTGGCCAATGAAATGGCCATGAGCGAACGTACACTCTATCGAGTACTCAAAGACTTGACAGGACTCACCCCCTTAGAATATGTAAAGCAGGTGAAGTTTCAGTATGCTCGTAAGTTGATGATTGAGGGCAAAGTGAAAAGCTTAAATGATGCTGGCAAAGCCATTGGCATGAACAATGTAACAAGGTTCAAAACCCAATACAAAGCGTTTTATGATGAGGAACCAGTAGCCAATGAATAGTTGTCTACTTTACTTTTTCGGCTCCTTAAACACATGAATGGTGTCAGCTTCATGTCAATGGAGATATTCTTAACAAGATAAATCCGGCAAAAGCAGCAGAATCCATTAGTGTTCTCCTTATATTACGATAAAATCAACTGTATATGAAGAGATTACAAATCATCCTAAGCTTAATCCTATTTTCCACTTTTTCCTTTGCTCAAGAGTTTGAGGTACCGGCTACCTATAGGTTTCTTACATCGAGCGACTATGCGAAATTTGAGCCTCAGGTGTTAGAATGTGCTAAATGGCTTACTTCCACACCTTTCAGCCAGGACAAACTTAAGAGACAAAAGGCCAACGCATTTCTTCTGTCTTATCTCGGAGCAAACAAGTCCAAGCTTAAGTTGAAGGTGAATCCAAATGTGTTAACGTTCGCTGGCACATCTCCCGAGCTTTTGAATGTATTCATGGCCGGTTGGACACAATACGCCCTTGAAAACGATGGCTCATTGGATAAGCAGAAAGGTAATATGGCCGGAATCAATGCAGCTTTAGATTTTTATGCTGCCAACAAGGCTGATATGAGTAAAGACAAAAACGTAGAAAAATTCCTAAAAATGAGAGCTAAAGAATCACTTGATGAGTACGTAGCTACCAATGCAATAGCAGAGGATTAAGAAAATTAGATAGTTATGAAGAAGGTCATCCATAGGCTGGCCTTTTTTTATTGCGAATCATTTATCCTTCCCAACGCATTTCGAGTTAATTCATAAAGTAAAACCGAAATGCCTTACAATCGCCTAGCCATTATCCTCGGCAACTGCCTTTTTCCTAACCATGATTCCCTCACGCCTGATATCCATACGCTATTCTTTATGGCAGAGGACAAAGGTCTCTGCACCCACTTTAAATATCACCAACATAAGCTAGTACTTTTTCTATCTGCGATGCGATCCCATGCAGACGACATTAGAAAGAAGTATGATCTGCACTACAAAAAAATAGAAGACGGTTTTGATTCCACCTTTTTTGAAGAGTTATCCAAAGTGATTGAACAACACAGCATCAATGAGCTTATTACCTATGAAGTAGAGGACCACTTTTTCGAAAAGGCAACAAAAGAATTCTGCGATAATCATGGTGTCACCCTCAAAATAGTAGACTCACCAGGGTTCCTTAACACAAAGGAAGACTTCCGAAACTATCTGAAAGGAGTAAAGAAGCCTTTCATGCATACATTTTATCAACAACAGAGAAAGCGTCGCAATATCCTAATGATTGATGATTCTGAGCCTCTTCACGGCAAATGGTCGTTTGATGAAGATAATCGGAAAAAGCTTCCAAAAGGGATCACCATTCCTTATCAACCGCAGCACCAATGGACGGACCATACCAAAGAAGTTATCACGGTGATCAACAAGTATTTTGGTAAGCATCCAGGAAGCACCGATAACTTTCTATGGGCCACGACCAGAGAGCAAGTGCTTTTACAACTACAATCCTTTTTGAAAGATCGGTTCCAGGAGTTCGGACCCTATGAGGACGCCATTGACAAGGAACAAGTTTTTGTCTTCCATTCGGTACTTTCTCCTTATATCAATATGGGATTGATAACTCCTCAGGAGGTAGTGGACGAAGTGCTGGAATTCGCATCAGCTCATGATGTGCATTATCCTAGTGTAGAAGGCTTCATTCGACAAGTTATTGGCTGGCGCGAATTTATGCGTGGTATATATCACGAATTTGATAACCAGCTGCAGTCCAATCATTTTGGTCATCGCCGAAAAATGAAGGATTGTTGGTATCAAGGCACTACCGGTGTTCCTCCGCTGGACGATAGCATTAAAAAGGCAGAGAAGTATGGGTATACTCATCATATCGAGCGGTTAATGATCCTCGGGAACATCATGCTACTCTGCGAGCTGCACCCAGATGAGGTGTATAAGTGGTTTATGGAAATGTATGTTGACAGTGCGGACTGGGTAATGGCACCTAATGTCTATGGCATGAGTCAATTTTCAGATGGAGGCATCTTCGCCACTAAACCGTACATAGGAGGATCAAACTACATTTTAAAAATGAGCAACTACTCCAAGTCAGGAGAATGGCCGGACATGGTAAACGGCCTCTATTGGAGATTCATAGATGTAAATAGAGAGACTTTTATCAAGAACCCAAGGATGTCCATGATGGTGAGAACACTGGATAAAATGGATGAAACGAAGAAAGAGAAGATTATGAAATTGGCAGAAAAGTTTATCAATCAGGTGACGACTGCCTGATTCGATACACTCCTCGACGCAGCAAAGGATCTACCACCTGACCTCCTTGTGTAAGGTGAACTTCTCCGGCTAAGGCCATCTCTTTCAACGCCGTATGAATATTCGGCATTACTACTTTCCAACCCTTACTAGATATAGCCCTCGCCACTTCATAGGGACAAATAGTGGCTTCATCTCCCACCTTTTGTAGCAGTCTATGCGTGGTTTCCCGAATCTCTTTGGATGATATCTCCATGTCCATTGAACAACTAAGGTAATGATAAAGTTGGCCTTCCATGAATGCAATCATTTGGTTCCGTAATGATCTTCGTTTAGCTGACAATGCGCTTCTGGAGGCTGTAAGTAAATACGACAATGTCTATCCTATTTACTGCTTCGAAGAGGCTGAGTTTGGCACAGTCACTCCGTCGCTACATAAGACTGGTCCTTTCCGTGCCCAATTCATGCGGGAAGCTGTCATTAATCTTAGGCAAAACCTCCAAAAAATTGGCTCCAACCTTATTGTAAGAAAAGGAGAGGCCGCTTCAATTATCGCTCAACTCGCTAAAGAACTTGATGTTCAAGCAGTTATAGCCAGTAAGGAAGTAACGAAAGAAGAAGTCTCCAGAGAAGGCAAATTGAGATCATTTCTACCTGAAAAAACTCACCTTGAGCTTCACTGGCAAAGTACCCTGTACCACTTGGATGATCTACCAATGACAATCGGCGAAATACCTGAAGTCTTTACGAATTTTAGAAAAATCGCTGAAAAGAAATCGACCGTTAGAGAGGCCATCCCAAAACCAGATTCAATCAAAACACCTGGAAATATCGAGTTTGGCGAGATTCCATCTTTGAAGGAATTAGGCCTGGAAGAGATGGAAGCAGACAAGCGAGCCGCAATGCGATTTGCAGGAGGTGAATCAGCCAGCATGGAAAGGTTGCAACACTACTTCTGGAGGACTGAAAACCTTTCCAGATACAAGGAAACCAGAAATGGTCTGATAGGCACTGATTATTCATCAAAATTCTCCCCTTGGTTAGCATTAGGCTGTATTTCTCCTCGAACCATCTTTTATGAGGTAAAGAAGTATGAAAAGGAGATCAAGAAAAACTCATCTACCTACTGGCTCATTTTCGAATTGATCTGGAGAGATTATTTCCGATTTATTGCCTTGAAACATGGAAACAAGATATTCCGCAAAGGAGGAATTCAGGAAAAAGCTCGACCTTCAAGACAGCATGAGACCACTTTCAGACGCTGGTGCGATGGAGCAACAGGTGTCGATTTCGTCGATGCCAATATGATAGAGCTCAAGCTTACTGGATTTATGTCCAACAGAGGCAGGCAAAACGTGGCCAGCTATTTGGTCAATGATCTCAACATTGATTGGCGTTGGGGCGCCGCTTACTTCGAGTCTATGTTAGTGGATTACGATCCTTGTAGCAACTGGGGAAACTGGACATATATTGCAGGGGTCGGCAACGATCCCAGGTCGGACCGCTATTTCAACATTTCTTCACAAGCTGAACGATACGATCCACATGGTGTGTATGTGAACTTGTGGTTGCAAGATGCGGAGGCGTAAATTGGTCATCAAAAAGGCTTTCGGTATCAATGGATGCAAATCCGCGATGCTGGCATAAAGTAAGACACATCTTCAAATTCTTATATCTTCATATTAGAATTACCTAAAACACTGATTAATGAAGAAACTGAGAATTGACCCTGGGAATGCTTTTGCAAATACTTTGGCATTCTTGGCATTGGTTATCATTGGATTTGGCCTTTATCTAGGGTATGCTTTTTTTACCAGAATAGAATCAAGTAATCCAACCTTTTGGACTGACTACAACACGCTCGGTGTAGTTGGAGAGTTCCTGGGTGGAACCGTTGGCTCTATCTGGGCTTTGGCTGGTGTGATCCTATTCTTCCTGGCACTTATTTATCAGAAACGAGAATTAGCACTTCAAAGAATTGAACTGCATGAAAATCGCAAAATCATGCAGTCTCAATCACGTACTATCGCTATTCAGCAGTTCGAAAACACCTTTTTCCAACTGCTTAATTTTCACATCAACGCCGCTAGTCAAATCAGAATGACCAATTTGACAAAAGCAAGAAAATCCGTCAATGCCTTTGATAGGCTATATATTGATTTCAAAAAAGAAACTGTGTCTTTGAAAAAAAGAAAAAAAGCAGATGTAGGCGCTGCAAACCTTGCAGATGATAGTTCATTAGAACAGTGTTTTTCCATTATTTATGAAGGCTAGAAAAACACCTTTCAGCACTACCTTGAAAACTATAAGACGCTGCTTCTTTTTATTAATAGTAAAAGCCTCGATCCGACTTTCTATTACAACATCCTGAAATCACATTTCACAGAGCAAGAGGTGTTGATCCATTTTTATTACGTAATGCTTGGGACAAAAAACCCTGAGCTGAAAAGGATAGTCGAAGAATATCACTTATTTCAAAAGTTAAATCAGCGCGCGGTGGAAGAAGTAGATCCGTACCACCTACAGAAGCTTAATGAATCAGCTTACCTCTCCGAATTTTAAGTTGGGTATCCAACTTGATTTCATACGAGTAGAGGTAGTCCGTTCACAAAGAAGAAAAACCAGAACCTGAGAAAAACGCAGCTTATAACAAGCCTATTGACACTCTGAATCCAACACAGACAAAGCAAAATCCATTAGAAACTGATACCTATCAGTGTTATCCGTTTCCCCAATACTGTGTACTAGCTCAGCTCTATCACCAATATCCAAGGATTCGTACTTTTCTAAAATAGTAAAGCCGTTCTCGGGATCATGGATATCCGGGTCTGTGGGGTCCGTATCTGATCCAGGCTCTCGCTTGTAAACAAAAAAGACTGGGGGTGAATCAACATTTACTTCATCAGGTGCATACCACCAGTCAGGTAGTGTCCATACAGAACTAGGCAGCGCATTGTACATGTACAAACCTTTAACGCTGGGGTTAGGAGCATGCCCATATTTCCAACTCAAAATGCTTCCTCTGGAAGATCCGCCAATGACCATATTTGAAACATCGAAATTGTAGGTCTCAGCATTTTCTATTACCCATTGGAACATGAGTTCCGCGTCGGACCATCCGGTTTCGACCTCCTCGGGGGTATTGACTGAAGTAAGAGACTCCCAGGCTATCACCGCAATACCGGCAGCATTTAAATCCTGAATGATAGCATCAGGCATATCGGTATTGCCCCCATTACCGTGAGCATCAAAATAGATCGGAGTAGGACACTCGGAAGCAGGTTTATAGATATCCACAAACTGCCTCGATTCGGAGCCATAGGGAACACCTTTTACAACTAAAGCTTCATTAGGAGAACCAGTTTCAGCAATAGGCACTATATCTCCATCATCAGAGCCACAAGCGATCACTATTAATAGGACCAAAACTGGAAGTAGCCTTTTCATTTTTCAGGTAATTTGTGGACTTTGACAGTGAAAGTATGGAAAGGTTTAATACATCTTATCCAAAAGTTGTATGGGTCAGCAAAACTCCAACATGAACATGATATGAGCTATCTCTCGTCACAGAAGTCCCAAGTATTAAGCCGCTAGTTCCCTCTGTTATTTCTACACCTTTCACTACAATACTTTACTTCATCCCAGACCTTTTCCCATTTCTTACGCCAGGTAAAAGGCCGTCCGCAAACAACACAGTCTTTCTGAGGAAGATCTCCTTTCTTTCTCATCTCTTACTCATTTTATTGCCAGAGATCTGACGCTGCATATTGCTTTTAAAGCGAAAATCTTCTTCAGACTTTAGCTTATCATGCTTTGTGCCTCTACCCTGCACCCTGGACCTCCACATCTTGAAACTAGAGCGCTTCATCTCCCTGCGCATAATTTCTATGACCTCCTTTTCAGAAAGTTCGAATTGGCGATGAATAGCATCAAAAGAGGTCCGATCCTCCCATGCCATCTCTACCACTCTATCAATTTCTTCAGCCGTCAATTGGTCTCGCTTCTTCATCCTGTTTTGCTAATATCTTTCTTGCTTCTTTTCTTACTGTAGGGTTCTTCTTCATACCCCAAAGCGCTTTAGAGGCGGACTTGTATGTCGCCTTAATATCTACAATAGGCAGGGGATAATCCTTTCCTAAAACACACCCATTCATTTGCTGCTCCATCTCTGACATTTTCCAGGGTTCAAGCAGGAAATTCAAGGGTAACTGAGATAGTTCCGGCACCCACTGTTTAATGAAGACACCTTCCGCATCATTGTCTTTTGATTGCTTTACCGGATTGTAAATTCTGACGGTATTGTAACCAGTCGTTCCCGCCTGCATCTGGAATTGTGCGTAATGAATACCTGGCTCAAAATCGAGAAACAATGATGCTAAATAATCTGCACCTCGCTTCCAATGCAACCATAAGTGATGAGTAAGGAATGATACCAGCATAGACCTCATCCTGAAATTGATGTACCCCGTAGATTTCAAACATCGCATACAAGCATCTATCAAAGGGTAACCAGTTTGACCCCTCTCCCATGCCAGGTACTTATTTTCATCCCAGTCAGTTCGTAACTCGTTGTACCCTGGATTGATATTCTCGCGCTCGTAGCGCTCCATCATTTCAAACTTTTGAATAAAGTGACAGTGCCATCTAAGGCGAGACATAAATGAATTAATATTCCATTTCTGATCGGAGGACTTCTTAGCCTCCACCGCAGCCTGATAAACCTGTCTCATAGACAGATTGCCCCAGGCAAGATATGGAGACAACCGACTACAGCTCTTACGGCTAAGGGCCGGCTTAGAAATATGCTGGTTGTAGTTGGAAACACGATCTTTCAAAAAAGAGCTGAGATACTGCTTAGCAAGCGACTCTCCTCCTATCTGGTAACCTTCCGGCCGCTCTTCAATCTCCTTTGGAAGATCAAACCATTCCTGAGGAAAGTCCGAAATGTTTAATGATACCGACTTAAGCCTGGAAAGATCCACAGCATCTTGTTTTGCCGCCATAGTGGTATACCAGTGCTTAGGCCAATTACTTCTTCTTTTAATTCCACGGATCACTCCTGCGTATGGAAACTCTACCCACTCAATACCAAGTTCATGAAATAACTGCGTAGTTTTCAGATCCCGATCATAGGTGATTTGAATCCCTGTTTCCTGATAGCTGAATACCTTGTTGATGTGATAACTATCCGCCAGATACTGAAAGAAGGGAATAACCTCAGTCTGGACCAACTCTACTTTTCCCTCGACAGCCAAAAGTGAATTATTCATATCGCTGATAGACTGTCTCACGAACCGCCAATGTCGAATATCACTTTGCGCCACATTCATCAATGAAGGCTCGAGAAAAGCCACCAATAAAAGAGGCTTGCCTTCTTCAATAGCAGCTGCTAGAGGAGCGTGATCCGAAAGTCTAAAATCCCGCTTAAACCAGACGATATTTATTTCCTGCTTACCCACTGACTGATGAGTAAATCATCATGGAGTGTGAAAAGTTATGAATGATCTCTATTGGCCGCTCAACTTCAGGTTTTTTGGCAACCAGAAAAAACTCACCACCACCAAAACACTCAACACCACACTGCACCAAACTGCGAAATTGCTGATGGGCTCAAAAGTTTCCGCCTGTTTATTAGAAATGGCCAATAGGGCCCATATCGCCACTAAGACATAGGACCGAATTTGGAGCGTTAAGAGTATGAAAATATTGATTAAGACCGCTACTAAAATCATGACCAGAGTCCAGGCTTCTTCAGAGAGCGGGGCCCCTGTCCATTCTATTTTAGCAAGGTAAGCAGCTGAATTGGCCACAATAGCTACCGTTATCCACCCGGTGTAAATATGAATTGGAATCTTCATGCAAATGGTTGAGACCAGACTGGAAGGGACTTGTCTCATGGAGAGCAAAACCTTCAACAAAGAGAAAAGCAAACCTGACATTATCAACACTGATAATCCTGTCCATTCATAAAGCCATACAATCACCCATAGGCCATTCAGAAAATTGGCAGTGGCAAACCAAGATCCCGAAGCAATAAAGTACTGAACCACATATTGATCTTTCCTTTTTATCATCTGAAAAATGACGTAAACAACAAGCATCAGAAAAATGATACCCCATATAGAGAACGCATACCCTGCGGGTGTAAATAAGTTGTCATATCGGTTGCTGATACTTCCGACTGTGTTGCCATTGATGCCAAAAGCCTGAGAATAATAGTTAACACCAATGGCGAAAACGACCGAAGTGGTGTTCATCACCCGCTGAACAAAAGGATTCATGCAGGAAATACCCTGAAATAATGATTTTGTTCAGATAGACGTTAGTTTGTGACAATGGAAGCGCCATTGGACCGAAATTTCAATAACTTAGAATATAAATTTTCGAAGCATGTCTGAGGACCAGAATAAAGAGACCAAGATCATCCCCATTACCCCAGAGGAAAAGAATAAATACGAAGAGAAAATCATCTCTGCCATCGACAACATTGAAGAGAGATTGAAGTCGCTGAAAGAGGAGAGCCTCAAATTGAAAGAAGCTTCAAGAAAGAAAATTGATGAGCAGACAGAAGCTTTGCTGGAGCGTAAAAAAGAATTGGATCAAGGTCTGGAGGAGTTAAGAGCAAACTCTGACGAAAAATGGCACGAAATCAAAGATCAACTTGAAGAAAACCTACATAAGGTTGAGAACGAAGCCAAGGCGCTATTCCAAGGTCTAAAAGGCGGAATGGAGTACTTATTAGCCAAACTCCGAAAAGATCAGGAAGGCTGATTAC
>CAZZHO010000071.1:13099-21785 GCA_964653795.1 uncultured Roseivirgaceae bacterium
AAACTTTCCATCAGTCTCAAACCTCTTAGCAATCAACTAGAGGAAGTGGTGGTATCCGCCACAGCTTACAAAGTGATGGATGCCTCTTCAGGGATTAGCACTACTAAAATTTCCACCAAGCAATTGGCATTACTGCCGAACGTGGGAGAAACAGATATTTTCCGATCGCTGCAGCTACTTCCGGGAGTGAGTGGCACCAATGAAAACTCTTCCGGATTATTCGTGCGCGGCGGCACTCCGGACCAAAATCTCGTGCTACTAGATGGCATGACCGTATACAAAGTCGATCACTTCTTTGGGTTCTTCAGCGCTTTCAATGCCAATGCCATCAAAGATGTGCAGCTCTTTAAAGGAGCGTTCCCATCAAAATATGGTGGTCGAACCTCATCCGTAGTGGACATGACGGGTAAGACAGGGAGTTTTGAGAAAGTCGGTGGAGCTGCCAGCATCAACTTCCTAAGTGCCAATGCCTATATCGAGCTCCCTATCACAAAGAATCTCTCCTTCTTAGCAGCCGGCAGAAGGTCTTACACCGATATCATTCAAAGCGGACTTTTCGATGAGATCTCCGATAACCTCATAGGAGATGGAGGTTTCGACAATGCCAATGTCGACGAGGAGAATGTCACCATCGTGGAGCCGGAGTTTTACTTCTTTGACTGGAATTCGAAGTTGTCTTACCGACCTTCGGATAAGGACATGATCACATTGAGCTTGTACAATGGAAAAGACTTTTTGGACGAATCTCGAACATTGGATCAAGAATTTCCGCTTGGTGAAAATCCTGGGAGAATTATCCTGAGCCTTGCTGAGAATCTAAACTGGGGTAATCGTGGAATCTCCACCAAATGGTCTCGTCAGTGGAACCCAAAATTCTATTCCAATGTCCTGGTAGCCGGATCCGAGTACTTTAGCGAATACGATCGGGATGCCTTCCTGGAAGTGAGCATTCCGGCTGAAGACTCCATTATTGGTGCAGGAAGTAGGCTCACGGTAGAAGACAATTCTGTCATCGACGTAACAGGAAGAGCAGATTTTGAGTGGCAGAACTCCAACACCGCTAAGACCGAGTTCGGATTCTCATTTACCAATACCAAAGTAGAGTACTCTAGCATCCGTGATGACACGGTCACCATACTGGAGAGAAACCAAGAGGCGCAGTTCGGATCTGTTTACGCCGGACATGAACGAAAATGGAATGGACTGACTTTCAATGTTGGAACAAGACTTTCCAAATACCGGTTCAGAACTTCTCCCTTGTTCGAACCCCGGCTAAACATAGCCTACCAGCTCACATCTAAGGTCAAACTCAAAGGTGCATTTGGCATCCATTATCAGTTCGTCAACCAGATCGTGAATGAAAACCTCAGTGAAGGCTCCAGAGAATTCTGGTTGTTGGCCGATGGAGAAGACGTCAAAATCAGTAAAGCGATTCACTACGTACTGGGTGGAGCCTATGAAATTGACAATTGGCTTTTCGATGTGGAAGGCTTCTACAAAGACTACAGCGGACTGTCAGAGTTCTCTCTGCGCTTTAGACGAGGATTGGAAATAGAAGCCAACGAGCTCTTCTTCACCGGCGATGGTATTGCAAGAGGTGTCGAGTTTCTTATCCAAAAGAAGCAAGGACGGTATACCGGGTGGGTATCTTACACACTTAGTAGAGTAAAAAATACCTTCGCAGATTTCAACGAAGGACTTGAATTCCCTGCCCTGCATGACCAATTACACGAGTTCAAGATGTTGCATAGCTATGAGATTGGTCGATGGACACTGGCCAGTACCTTCATCTACGGATCTGGGAAACCTTTCTCCGAGCCTGAAGGGCAATATAGCATTGAACTATTGGATGGTCGTACGATCGATTACATTGGTGTGGGTAGCAAGAATGGCTCCCGACTACCGGAATATCATCGGTTGGACTTTTCAGTTCATCGCAAGTTCGATGTTGACAAGTGGGCCAAAGGTGATATCGGGCTTTCCGTTTTTAACCTATATGGGCGTCAGAATGTATGGTACGTAGAGTATGATTTCAATCAAGACCCTGCGGTCATCAGCTCCGTCAACTACCTCGGTTTCACTCCCAACCTGTCACTAAGCATACAGTTTTGATGAGAATCTTGATCACATCACTTATCGCGTTCTCTCTGCTGCTCTCCTGTGACGAGCCTGAGACGGAAGTATCTAACAACTACGTGGTGGAAGGTTTTATCATAGCTGGACAACCCGTTGACAATATCAAGGTAAAACAGATATCTCCTTTGCTCAGTGAAGATGTCACCAGTGAACCCATCACCAACGCCCAGGTTATATTCAATTCAGGCGCAAATGCTTTCAATCTGGACTTCAATGCCACTACTGGTCTGTACGAATATGAAGGCAGTGATTTGGATATCAACATTGGCGAATCTTATTCTCTGCAAGTGACAGCCAATGACAGAACTTCTTCTGCGATGACAACAGTGCCCGATGCCCCGACTGGATTGGTACTGGAAGATAGCGCGATCATCATTCCTCAGATCCGACTTAGCTTTTCCATTGCGGACGAAATCACCGAGCTATTCTTCGAAGAGCGAATTGTACTGGAATGGGACAGCATCCCTGGAGAGTCTTATTACGTGGTAATAGAGGAGCAAGACAATGAGCCAGACCCTATTTTGCCTGCTGAAATTCCAGATGAGCCACGAGAATTGCTTTCTTCCTTTCGCTTCATTAGCGAACCTTCCGAATCAGCGCGATTTGAAATCATAGGGGTAGCGCTGACCAACTATGGTCGATACGCAGCTAAAGTCTTTACCGTCAATCAGGAGTACGTGGATCTGTTCGACAACCTGGAGCAAGATTCAAGGGATCTCAACGAACCTCCTTCCAACGTCTTCAACGCCCTGGGTATCTTCACCTCCTTTGCTGTAGATAGCATCGAGTTTGAGGTAAGAAGGAGTCGATAGATACTTATACCGTCATTGCGGCCGAAGCGGAGTGCAAGAAACGGAGTGCCGGAATCTCTAGGTCCAAGCTGCAACAACCCTTTCCAGATCCCACTGGCCACTATTGTCATATTTGCATAAATTCATATTTCTTATAATTTTGTATATTATACATTGTTATAAGAAATGAGTAAAGGATTAGGTGAATTCGAAGAGCTGGTACTATTAGCAGTATGCATATTAGAACAGGCTTATGGTGTCGCGGTTAAAAAGGAAGTTGAAAAGCACTCCAAAAGATCGGTGCTATTAGGTGCCGTACACATTACCCTCTATCGCTTACAGGACAAAGGCTACCTGGAATCAGAGCTAGGAGGCAATACCGAGAAGCGTGGGGACCGCCGTAAGCGTCTCTTCAAAATTACCACCGCTGGCATGGAGCAGCTCAAATCATCACAGGAAGTACGCCAAAGTATGTGGCAAGTCATTCCTCAACTGAAGCCACAAGGCTAATACAATGAAAAGGTCAAAAAGAAATTCGCCCGCCCTGGTCAGGTGGTTGTTTTCCAGGTGCATCGACAGTTCCGTATCAGAAGAACTCCTTGGAGACTTGCACGAAATGTACGAGGAAAGGACGGAAGTCAATGGCAAGTTTTTCGCCAAGCTGATGTACTGGGTTGATACAATTTACCTGCTAATTGGCTTTACCAAATTTCGAATATCAAATACTCAAAATAGGTCAACACTCATGTTTCAAAGTTTATTTAAGATCGCCTGGCGCAATGCGCTGCGGCAAAAACAATTCACACTACTCAATATCCTGGGATTAACCCTCGGTATTGCCACTTCTATCTTCATCGCATTATACATCGACGATGAACTGAGTTTCGACACCTTTCATGAAAAGGGAGATCGAATCTATCGTGTCAACCAACCCAATATATGGGGAGACTGGGATAATTGGGCATCCAGCACCGGACCGAACGTTGCAACCGCCCTGAAAACGGACATCCCAGAGTTTGAAGAGGTTACTCGATTGATGGAGTTGGGATTTAAAACTGTCCGAAGCACCCATCACGATCGGGTATTCAAAGAAAGATCGATATATGCAGCCGAAGAAAACTTCTTCAAGGTATTCACCTTCCCTTTATTGTCAGGAGATCGGTATACTGCCTTTAATCGTCCAAACACCATCGTACTCACACTCGAAACCATGGCCCGTTATTTCGGTGATCAGACGGATCCGGAAGAGGCCATCGGCAAAACAGTAAGCTTTAGGGATCAAGCAGGCAAATGGATAAACTATGAAGTGACCGGAGTAGTCGAAGAGGTCCCCACCCGCTCCCACATCCAGTTTGATGCGCTGGTATCTATGAAGAGTGAGCAGGAGATGATGGATGCACATGGATGGAAATGGATATGGACCGTGTTTTCCACCTACGTGTTAGTAAAAGAAAACGTAGATATTCCGGCTATCGCGGAAAAGATGCAAGCGCTCCCTCCCAAATGGGCACCACCAACCACGGAAAGGATCTTCAACCAAACTTTTGATGAGTTTAGGAAAGATTCACCCTGGAAACTAGGCTTACAGCCACTGAGAGATATCTACAGCAAAGCTGACCCTGACTATAATTCCTTCGGCCCCTCTGGTAACCCTAATGTGGTAAGGATCTTTGGTGCCGTAGGGATGTTGGTCCTTATCCTCTCGACAATCAACTTCATGAACCTCTCTACTGCAAGATCGACAATCCGATCTAAAGAGGTAGGGATGAGAAAAGTCCTGGGATCCGCAAGGAAAACTTTGATCTACCAGTTCATATTGGAGTCGTTCATATACGTAGCGATCAGCACTTTCTTAGCACTCGGGGTGGTCTATATAGTATTGCCGGTCTTCAGTATTTTAGCCGACAAGGACCTGACCCTTGGTCACTATTTACTTTCACCCAGCACGTATCTGGTATTCTTAGGATTTATGGTGTCCGTTGGGGTATTGGCAGGGAGTTACCCGTCCTTCTACCTATCCTCTTTTCGACCGATTGAAACCTTGAAGAACAAACTGACATCCGGACGTAAAGGCAAGGGCATTAGAAACGGTCTCATAATACTACAATTCACCATCTCCATTACCTTGATCATTTGCACCTTTTTTGTACAAAAACAACTAGCCTATTCCTCCCAGGTAGATGTGGGTTTCGCTAAGGATAATATACTCCAGCTTCATAACATCGAGCAGTTTGGTTTCGACACTGAGGTACTCAAGCAGCGATTGGAGTCAAACTCCTCATTCCTCAAAGTTGGAAAGTCCTATGGACTGCCTCCGAGTATCTACTCTGGTGGTCGATACAAAGCCAAAGGGTCAGATGAAGTGGTGTCATTGAGTAATGTCAGAACGGAGGAAGACTACCTCGACTTACTAGGTCTCACTTTCCTGGAAGGACGGAACTTCGACTCTTCCAGGCCCACCGACAAATACAAGGTCATCCTTAACCAAAAGGCAGTCGATATGCTCGGCTGGAGTCACGGTGACAAGGATTTAGGCGAGTCACCAATTGGTAAAGTGATAAAACTAGCGTCTGGTAGCGAAGACGAGCTAGAAGTAATTGGGGTGGTGAAAGACTTCAACTCCCAAAACTTAAAAAATGAAATACCACCACTGATCATCCTCCATCACCACAATGACAAGGTATGGGACTATGCGCGAGGACTGGCTTTTATTTCCCTGAAAATGGATCCGAATACTATGGTAGATAAATCAGATTTGGACAATTTATTACTTGATCTGGAAGAGGAATTGAAATCAGTAGACACCAGCGTGCCTTTCGAATACAGCTTTATGGATCAAGCCTTTGAACGGGCCTTCCGAACAGATCGCAAGATGGCGCAGGTAC
This sequence comes from uncultured Roseivirgaceae bacterium, assembly GCA_964653795.1. Lineage (GTDB taxonomy): Bacteria > Bacteroidota > Bacteroidia > Cytophagales > Cyclobacteriaceae > JAWPMT01. Next base: position 18,912 of record CAZZHO010000071.1, read on the forward strand.
TCAATGTTTTCACCTTGATGGCCATGATTATCGCTTGCATTGGACTTTTAGGATTGGCAGCTTTCTCGGCCGAGCAGCGAACCAAAGAATTGGGCATCCGCAAAGTATTGGGGGCTGAAGTCCTAACGCTCGTCAGAAACTTTTCGTCAGAGTTCACCAAACTGGTGACGGTGGCCGTTCTCTTGGCGACACCCATTGCTTTCGTTGCCGTCCGTTGGTGGCTGACAGATTTTGTCTATCGCACCCCTATGGATTGGTGGGTATTCGCGGTAGCTATTGTAGGTGCCATGCTATTGGCGGTTGGTACGATCAGTTACCAATCACTGAAAGTTGCCTATCAAAATCCAGCAGAGGCGTTGAAAGATGAGTAGTGTATGATTTCCGTCATTCCGGCCGAGTGGAGTGCAACGAAGCGAAGTGCCGGAATCTTTCTTTTTTTGGATAAAAGATTATACTGAATCTCCTGATTTGTTACCTCACTCTCATGCCAAATGGTTTTATCTAGAAGTATTTGATTATCAATTATTATAAATCACCTTCTTTTTTGTCTTGACACCAAAAAGAAGCAAAAAAAGTCAAGGCTGTGTTCATTTCTTTACGTCAAAGTCCTCAAAACTTCAGGAATAAGAAGAAACTCGCTAAAGCACTCTTCTAAAGATATCAATCCCACTGAGCTCAAACAGCTTTTTATTTCCTCCTTCTTTTTATCCGACTTTAACTAAAATGAACAAGGCCCCATAATTCTTAGACTTAGGCGCGTGGGGTGACAAAATACCGGGCCGGCGATGGCTTGGGGGCTGAAGGATTATTTTGTCTTGATTTTTTGCTTCGTTTTTCATCAAGGAAAAATGAAGAAATCATACAATCCTAGAGATTACAATTCAACTGTCTAATGGCTCTGCCAGAAAAAACAAAACCTCAACTTCCTTCCAAAAAAGTGAAATCAAGAAAAATACTTCCCATACCACCGCTGAAAGACCAACAGCGACCAGGCCTGGATATGGCTATCTCCTGGATTAAGGGAATGTAGCTGTCTTTTGATACGACGCACCTCCTTCCAGTTGAAGATACCTTGTGCTTCGATCTTATCACGATTGAAAACATGCTGTTTCAGCTCATAAGAAAGATCTCGACGTAACCAATTCAGCATCGGCACCTCAAAACCATGCTTTGGACGGGTATAGAGTTCTTCCGGTAGCATGTCACGGAAAGTGTCTTTCAAAAGACGCTTGCGTTGACCTTCATGCAGCTTGTATTGAGAAGAAAGCTGGAAAGCAAAGTCCACCAACGTATGATCAAGGAACGGCACCCGCACTTCCAACCCATTGGCCATGGACATTAGATCTACCTTTCGCAGCATATCGCCGGTGAGTACCAACTGCATATCCGCATGCAGTACATCATTGATATCCCTCCAGCTATAGCCGGACAATAATTCATCCAGGAATTGCAGATCATCCCCAGATTCCTTCATCAGCTTGTGCACTTTCCGCTGCTCGATGAAAGCCGCCAGGAACCAATACTTCTCCGCACCCGCCCGTCTCAGTAGCTTACCATACTTATCCAGCTGACGCACGCGATCAGTGATCAACGTCCCGCGAGACTTGGGCAGTATCGACCATAGCGGGCTCCCGGCTTTCACGAGATTATTAAAAGCACCAGACTGCTGGCTTTGCACCCAGGCCTGGTGTTTGTTGTAGCCGGAGAAAATCTCATCAGCACCATCACCAGAGAGCGCCACGGTAATTTCCTCTTTTGTACGCTTACTGAGGATGTAAAAAGGAATAGCCGAAGAGTCTGCAAAAGGCTCACTGAAGTAGCTCACCACATCCTCATACTGCTGCAGCAGGTCACCATTGGACAGCTTGAATACCGTATGATCCGTTCCGGCTTTCTTTGCTACCAGATTGGCATACTCTGTCTCGTCAAAGTATTTGTTGTCTTTAAAGCCAATCGAAAAAGTCTTCAGATCAGGATTTAGCTCAGCTGCTATCGTAGATATGATAGATGAGTCTATCCCCCCACTCAAAAATGCTCCCAGCGGTACATCGGATACCATCCTGCGCTCCACCGATTCATACAGCAAGCGTTTCAAAGTCCTTTGGGCATCATCATAGCTAATACCAGTATCCACCTCCTGCTTGAGCTGGTAGTAACGTTCCTCCTTCGCTTCCCCTCCTTGCACCTTCATCATACTACCTGGCGCCAACTTCTTCACGCCTTCCAGCATACAAGCCTGATCCGGCACATAAGTCAATTGCAGGTACTGCAAAAGTGCTACTTGATTTAGTTGCTTTGGAATGTTGAACGCCATCAAAGCCTTCAGCTCAGACCCAAAAATGAACTTGTCCTCATCCAGGAAGTAGTAAAGCGGCTTGATTCCGTACCGATCCCTCGCCACAAAAACGTTCCTTTCCTCCGCATCGTAGATGGCAAACGCAAAGAAGCCGTTCAGTCGCTCCAGGCATGCCGACCCCCAGTGGATGTACGCCTGCAGCAGCACCTCCGTATCCGAAGTAGTGCGAAAAGCAACACCCTTTCCGCTCAGCTCTTGCTTGATGGCCGCATAGTTATACATCTCCCCATTGTATACGATCTGATACCGACCCGACGCATCTGCAAGAGGCTGATTACTCGCCACCGACAAGTCCAAAATCGACAACCGCCTGTGTCCCAGCCCCACATGATCATCGAACCATGTGCCATGTGCATCCGGCCCACGCTGCGCCATCACCTTCGTAGCCTCCTCCAGGTGTACGAGGTGCATGCGACCCACCATATTAAATGACAAAATTCCCGTGATCCCACACATGGATTCCCTAACTTTAAATGCAGATTAGTCGCAAAGTAACTGAAATGAAAGCCATTCGCACC
>CAZZHO010000072.1:0-21748 GCA_964653795.1 uncultured Roseivirgaceae bacterium
ATCCCATTTCATGGGAACAAATCCATTGGTGCAGTTTTTATTGCAGCCAGTTTTGATGTTCGGGATACTTTACCATTTCATCATGGGATTCATCCTGGAAGCAAAAAACAGAGCTGCAAGGCCCGTCAAATATGCTTCCAATAACGGAGCAGCTAACTCTACCTGGATGTCCAGAAATATGATCTATTCAGGTCTTTTCATCTTGTTCTTTCTAGGCTTCCACTTCAATGATTTTTGGATTCCGGAAATGAATTACAAATACGTCGAATTTAAAGCTGAAGATCCAACCAGGTATTACAGTGAGCTCCTTCACATGTTTGAAAATCCTATAAGAGTGGGCGTATATGTGCTTTCTTTTATTTTCCTTTCTCTACACTTACTACATGGTTTCCAATCCGCTTTTCAATCAGTGGGTGCCAGAAACGAAAAGTATACAGCGAGCCTACAGAAGATCGGAAAAATTTATGCCATCGCCATCCCTTTCGGGTTCATTTTTATCGCAGTTTATCACCATTTCATTAACATTCACTAAATGCAGCTATGAGTACATTAGATTCTAAAATTCCGGAAGGACCGATCGCTGAGAAGTGGACTAATCACAAGAACCATATTAACCTGGTGAACCCAGCGAACAAAAGAAATATTGACATCATAGTAGTGGGTACCGGACTAGCGGGTGGATCTGCTGCAGCTACACTAGCTGAGCTCGGTTACAACGTAAAAGCCTTCTGCTATCAGGATTCTCCAAGACGGGCACACTCTATAGCCGCTCAGGGAGGTATCAACGCAGCAAAGAACTACCAGGGTGATGGTGACTCTACCTACAGATTATTTTACGATACAGTAAAAGGTGGCGATTACCGATCCAGAGAAGCGAATGTCTACAGACTAGCCGAAGTATCAACAAATATTATTGACCAGTGTGTTGCTCAGGGTGTGCCATTCGCCCGTGATTATGGAGGGTTACTTGATAACCGGTCATTTGGCGGAGTTCAAGTATCAAGAACCTTCTATGCCAAAGGTCAAACTGGACAGCAGCTATTACTAGGTGCTTATTCCGCAATGTCCCGGCAGATTGGTAAGGGTAAAATCAAAATGTATAATCGTCATGAGATGATGGAGTTGGTCATTGTTGATGGCAAAGCCCGAGGAATTATCGCTAGAAACCTTGTGACTGGTGAGATCGAAAGACACAGCGCCCATGCTGTGGTTATTGGATCCGGAGGGTATGGGAATGTATTTTTCCTTTCCACCAATGCCATGGGGTCTAATGTCTCCGCAGGATGGAAAATCCATAAAAAGGGTGCTTATTTCGCCAATCCTTGCTTTACTCAAATTCACCCAACATGCATCCCTCAGCATGGTGATCAGCAATCCAAATTGACGCTGATGTCTGAATCTCTAAGAAATGACGGTAGAATATGGGTGCCGGCGAAGAAAGAAGATGCTGAGGCGGTAAGAGAAGGAAGGCTGAAGCCAACCGATATAGCTGAAGAAGATAGGGATTATTATTTGGAGAGAAGGTACCCTTCTTTCGGTAATCTAACACCACGTGATGTTGCCTCCAGAGCTGCGAAAGAAAGATGTGATGCGGGCCATGGAATTGTAAATAATGCCACGAAGGAAGGAGTCTTCCTCGATTTCAGTTCGGCCATCATGAGATATGGTCAGGAAGAGGCCAACGTGAAAGGCGTTCACAATCCGTCTCAAGGTGAGATAAGGGAGATGGGTGAAAAGGTCGTGGCCTCTAAGTATGGAAACCTGTTTGATATGTATGAGAATATCACCGGTGAAAATCCATATAAGACGCCCATGAAAATTTACCCTGCAGTACACTACACAATGGGTGGTGTTTGGGTTGATTATAACCTTATGACAACAGTCGAAGGTTGCTACGCAATTGGCGAGGCAAATTTCTCAGATCACGGTGCCAATAGATTAGGTGCATCAGCATTGATGCAAGGTCTGGCAGATGGTTATTTCGTATTGCCTTATACCATTGGGGACTACCTGGCTAATGATATTCGTACCGGCCCTATCGCAACAGATTCCAAAGAATTTGATGAGGCTGAGGCGGCTGTAAAAGAGAGAATTGAATTCTTCGTCAATAACAACGGTTCCAAATCTGTGGACCACTTCCATAAAAGGCTTGGAAGAGTAATGTGGGACAAAGTAGGCATGGCCCGAAATGAAAAAGGTTTGAAGGAAGCTATTGCCGAAATACAACAAATCCGAAAAGAATTCTGGGAGGACGTGAAGGTTCCAGGTACAGCAGACGGACTTAATTCTGAATTGGAAAAGGCTGGTAGAGTAGCCGACTTTTTAGAGTTGGGCGAGCTTTTCGCCAGAGACGCACTGGAAAGAGAAGAATCTTGCGGTGGTCACTTCAGAGAGGAGCATCAGACAGAAGAAGGTGAGGCTATGAGAGATGACAAGAATTTCACTTATGCCGCCGCTTGGGAATACAAAGGCGAGCCTTCAGAAGCAGTTCTTCACAAAGAAGAATTGAAATACGAGAACATTGAATTAAAGACCAGATCTTATAAATAGAAAGAATATGTCAGCAGAAGGAATGAATCTTACATTGAAAGTCTGGAGACAAAAAGGCCAGAATGATAAGGGAAGAATGGAAACCTATCAGGTACAAAACATCTCACCTGACAGTTCTTTTCTAGAAATGATGGATATCCTCAACGAACAGTTGATTACTGAAGGTAAGGAGCCGGTGGAGTTTGATCACGATTGTCGAGAAGGTATTTGTGGCAGTTGTTCCATGTATATCAACGGGGAAGCTCACGGTCCTGGTAAACTAGTGACTACCTGCCAGCTTCACATGAGGAAATTTAAAGATGGTGATACGATCACAGTCGAACCTTGGAGGGCAAGTGCCTTTCCTGTAATCAAGGATTTGATGGTAGACAGAAGCGCTTTTGATAGGGTGATGTCCGCTGGAGGATTTGTAAGTGTAAATACATCGGGTAACACGCAGGATGCGAACGCAATTCCAATTGATAAACATGATGCCGACAAAGCTTTTGACGCAGCAACATGTATTGGTTGTGGTGCATGTGTAGCGACTTGTAAAAATGCCTCTGCTATGTTGTTTGTTTCAGCAAAAGTCTCCCAGCTATCTCTCCTACCTCAAGGTCAGGTTGAGGCTAGTGACAGGGTACAAAATATGGTGAAGCAAATGGACGAAGAAGGCTTTGGAAATTGCACAAACACCGGAGCTTGTGAAGTGGAGTGTCCTAAAGGCATTTCCATTGAGAATATAGCCAGAATGAACCGAGAGTATGTAAAAAGTTCGTTCAGCTAGAAGATAATCGACAATAAATCAGGAAAAGCCCCGATATGGAATCGAGGCTTTTTTTATTTTAACCTTTTCATAATTTCTGGCATCAAACAAATCTGATCTTCTAAGGCAAACTTTTTGAAAGGTATAAAGACGCTCTTGTGGATACTACCTGCACTTATGCTTATAGGTGCGGGTTACTTTATGTGGGATAAATATGCCCGTCAGAACAATATCACTGGCTGGAATTTCATACCGGCAGATGCTGCACTAGTCTATGAAACTAATCAAGCACTAGAAGCTTATGAGCTTTGGGCTAGTACTACATTAGGAGTTTCCTTCCTGGAAGTTGGCGGTTTTTCTTCACTCAAGAAAGGTATTGAAGACCTGCAGGCAATTTCAAATGACCAGCTCGTCAACTTAATCGACAATACTTCACTCCTTATAAGCGTACACGACATCTCTCGACACGAATTTGACTTTCTATACGTACTAGAAGTGAATTCTATTAGTGCGTTCCAGCAACTTCAAACCGTACAGGAACATTTCCAAAATCAACACAGTAAAAAGACACGGACGTATTTAGACAATACCATAACTGAGATTTCTAATGGAGACCAAACACTCTCATTCCTCTTTTACAAAAACTTTTTGGTCGCGAGCTTTTCAGCTTTCCTGGTGGAGGATGCCATAAGGACTTTGGAGAATAAGGAAGTTGATTCATTTCAAAATCGATACGAAGAAATAACAAGTATTACTAAGCTTACACAAGACCAAGGGAACCTATACATCAACCTGTCCTCTTCTATCGCACTAACGGAAAATTACCTACAAGACCTCAACTTTGATTTGTCAGGATTTTCCTATCTGGACCTAAACCTGTACGATAATCTCATAGAGCTAAACGGCTTTACAATTCCTAATCAAGATGAAAGTTCCTTTTTAACACCTCATCAAAATATTTCACCAGGAACCTTTGATATGGGTGGCATCATACCGCTGCAAAGTGCCATGGCTATGCACTATTCGTTTAGTGATCCTGTGAAATGGGGTGTGCAGCAGCTGTCTTATCTAAGCAAACATGATCCCAGTGCAGTCGCCACCTCCAAAATCCTGAAATCAGATGCAGATTTCAATATAAATCAGGTGTTTGAGCTAATGGAAGATGAAATAGGACTTGTATACTTTGAAAGAGTATCAGACTCTAACAAGATGATGGTATTGGAGGTGAAAGACAGCAAGAAATCTATGGAGTTTTTCGACAACGCTGCAATCCGCTTCTCAAGGTCCAATAGCGATACCTTGTATTCAGAAGTATTTGAAGGTTACGAATTAAGATTACTACAAGCCCGGGATTTTCCTGAAGCTATTCTTGGGAAAGTTGCTACAGGATTTCAGAACTCTTACTACACCAACGTTGGCAATTTCCTATTGTTTGCAGATGAACTGTACCTCTTGAAGGACGTATTAACAAACATTTCAGGGGAGAATGTATGGGCCAAATCTCTGGAGAAAAGTGAATTTTTTGAAGTCACCAATCAGGCATCTAATTTTTCACTATTTATCAATACACCTGATTTTTGGACGAGGTTTGATAAGAATCTAAACGCATTTTGGAGGCCCTATTTCGAAGAAAATTCGTCCTACTTTAAAAGTCTAGACAACATTGCTTTTCAATTCAGCAATGTTGACGACCGATTCTTTACCAATATCGTCATTTCTCAAAGTGAACCTCCTACATCCAACGAAAGGGAAATTGTTGAAGAACAAACGCTTTCTTTCGCGCATAAGCTAGTCACAGAGCCCTTTGTTGTCCGAAATCATGATGACAACAGCAAAGAGATCTTTGTTCAGGATAGTGCGAATAATGTTTATCTCATTGACAAAGGTTTTTCAGTCCTATGGTCTTTTGAGCTACCCTCGAGAATCACTTCGCCAGTTTACCAGATCGACTACTACGGTAACAATAAACTGCAGCTTTTATTCACTACTGAAAACAGTCTATATATAGTAGATAGGAATGGTACACTTCTACCTGGCTTTCCTACTCAAGTGAAGGGCTTGAATACTATTCAACATCTGCAAGTGGTGGACTATGATGGAAGTAAAAAGTATAGATTCTCTTTATCTGATAACAAAGGCAATGTATTTCTGACAGACAAAAACGGAAAAAGCCTAGAAGGCTGGAGCCCCAAAAAGCTTCAGTCTAATTTGATAGCTCCAGTTTGGCATGAAAGAATAGGTAAACGCGATGTATTGGTTTCTATCAGAGAAAGTGGAGTCGTTGAAGTCTTTAACAGACGAGGCAAAATCCAGCCCAATTTCCCAGTTGATTTCGGGATTCCTTTCAATGACAACTATCACCTCAGAAAAGCTGGCCAACTGAAAGACTCAGAGTTGTCATTGATTACAGAAAATGGAGAACTGGTAAGCGTAACATTAACCGGACAAATAAAGAGAAGAGATCAATTGTATAAGCCTTCTCCAAAGGCTAAATATCAGATCATAAAAAACCAGGATAACTCAGACTTCCTGATATCAGCCTGGGATTCTGAAAAGTGGACTTTATTGAATAAAGCTGGAGCAGAGATGTTCTCAAAAGACTATTTCTCAGGAGAAGACTTCTTCCAGCAGTACTATAGCATTTCTGCGGATCGGCAGTTGATATTTATTACGGAAAAAACCCTTTCAAAAACCTATATCTACAACCTTGAAGGGCAATTGCTCACTAAAGGAGCTCTGGATTCGTCTCAGCCATTGAACATCTCCTATAATCCTCAAGAGGATACATTTACTATTCTAAATATCTTCGGATACGACCTTCAAAAGCTCAAGATGAGTGGTAAATAGAAGACCGATCAGTATCAATCGATCTTCTATCAATATTAACAATCAGACTTTCGTCAATTTCCATTTGCCTTTTCTGAAAATCAGCACTCCGACAATAGCATGTAGACTATGCGCAACTGCAATAGAAATAAACACTCCTGTCTCCCTCATATCCATCATTACTGAAAGGATATAAGCAAATGGAATCTGGAACAACCAAAAGACAAATACATTAATGATCATTGGTGTTCTAGTATCTCCGGACCCGTTGAAAGCTTGGCTGATGACCATGCCGTAGGCAAAGAACAAATATCCGAGACATATGATCTTAATAGATGTTTTTGCTACCTCAGCAACCGCTTTCTCCTGAGTGAAAATACCAATTATTGGATCCGATAAGGTAAAAAACACAATGGATACTATAACCAGAAAGATCATGCTATACTTGGCAGTCCTCCATACAGATTCCTCTGCCCTTTCTGGCTTTTTTGCTCCAAGATTTTGACCAACTAACGTCGCCGCCGCATTAGACATTCCCCATGCAGGGAGGATCGTAAAGACGATGATTCTAAATGAGGTCTGATAACCAGCAATAGCGTCAGTACCAAAAATCGACACTACTCTCACGAGGAATATCCAGCTAGCAGACTCTATGAGAAATTGTCCCATACCACCAATAGAGACTTTTACAATTTCTCTAATTGTGTTCAAGCGAATCACGACATTCTGGATGGTCAGTTTTATAATCGAAGACCCCCTGAATAGACTGATTAACTGATATACCACACCAGTACTCCTACCAATTGTAGTGGCAATTGCCGCTCCTTCCGCACCGAAGGCAGGAATAGGGCCCAGTCCAAAAATCAAAATGGGGTCCAAAACTATATTGAGACCATTGGCCAACAACAAGGTTCTCATCGCAATGGATGCATCCCCTGCCCCTCTGAATATGGCATTGATTACGAAAATCAGCACAATGCTGATATTTCCAGCAAACATGATTCTAGTATAGCCAACACCATCTCTTACCAATTCATCATCGCCTCCCATCAGACGCAACACGTCTCCAGCAAATACAAAGCCCACGACGCCTAGGACAATAGCTAAGGCCGATGATAACATGATTCCTTGAAAAGCAGCATTCGCCGCCTTTTTCGGCTCTTTTTCGCCAATTCGCCTGGCTACTATAGCAGCTAATGCCATACTAAGACCAACCGCGACAGAGTAAATAATGAAAAGTACTGATTCAGTTAAGCCAACGGTGGCCACTGCTGTCACGCTAACACGTGAAACGAAGAACAAATCGACAACAGCAAATACTGCTTCCATACCCATTTCTACAATCATGGGCACGCTAAGTAGAAATATTGCTTTATCAATATTACCCTCAGTGAAGTCCGTTTCGGACCCTTTGAGCGCAATTGAAATGTATTTAAATAACTTTTTAATACTACCGATTAAATCGAGCATTGTTGAAAAAATAAAATGTGAAAAATGGAATAAGAGAGAAACTAAGGAGGGCCCTTAGCCGACAACAATCATGGACAATATGTCATCTATCAGTAGCATGATGACGCGAATATACGAGAGTTTTCTCAACTAGCAAGGTGAATCTTGATTACAAGGACCTCAATCACGTGATCCATCATGTTTTATTCAAAAAAAGCCTCATTCCAGACGAATAATTAACACTTTTTTAATTTTCAATTATCTTGCTGGTCCGTTAACGCCTTGCCAAAAAAATGAGTGAAGACTCAAATAGTCACTTAAACAAACTCTTGGATCGAAGATTCGATCAAGACAAGAAGGAAGCCTACCTTTCCTCCTCATTCCATGAGTATGAGAACTATGGACCGTGGACAAAATACTTGCTTGAGTGCACTAAGCCTTTAGATCTCAGCTATCGTAAAACGGTGTTCCGAGTGACCGGTGAGATGATCAAGAAGTTCGAATCAGAGCTCAATCATGAAAACTTCAAAATTGATATAAGATATCAGGGTGCGATTCAGAGCAACACCCAAGTACATCTTCTTGGAGATGTAGAAATACTGGTTATCCTGACTCCTCGATCTAAAGAAAAGGCTTCTAAGAGTGTTGAAAAGCTCGGAACATTACTTATGTCGGCTCTATCAAGTAGCTCTCTTTTTGACAAGGTAGATTTCAGTAGCAAAACCAACATTGAACTTGTCGCTAAGTATCCACAGGCACAGGTCAGCGTATTGCCAACAGTCTGGATCGACACTCAATCTTACAAGGAATCTCGTAGAGAAATCGACAGAGGTGTAGCGGAGTATGATTTTCTGAAAAGGACCAGAAGAAGTTATCTACCATTCAGGAACATTGCCAGGATCAATTTCAAAGACCTTCAAGTAAGGGGCAACCTGAAAAGAATCATAAGGCTCGTTAGGTGCCTGCAATTGGACAGTGAGGAAAACATCAATCTCAATCATTATGAAATTGCCTGCATGCTCTACAATCTTAGAGAAAAGAAGTTGGACATCAGTCAAGACTATATCCTCACACTTCTACCGAAGGTTAGTTTATATCTGGAAAAGCTGGTGAAGTTTGATATGTTGAAGAGAGTCATCTCTCCTAGTCGAAAAGAACTGGTTTTTATCAACGAAGAAGAGAAGAAGCCTGAACTACTCAAGTTAAAAAAGGAGATTGATATGGTTTTAGGCAACTTGTCCCATGAACTGAGGAAAGACGGTAAAACCATTGAGAGTCCTTTCCCTTACTAGCTGTCTAGTAAAAACTTCAGTATCCTCTCTCCCACTGCTTTCGGTTTCTCGAAAGGAATTAAATGACCTCCACCTGGAATTTCTGCGAATTCCGTGTTCTTCTGGGTCCTTTGCCACTTCTTCCAGGACCTGACCGAGACAGTATCTGATTGTGCTCCTCTGATAGCCAGCGTTTGGTGGTTCATCTTTTTAAGTGTTTTCCAAGGACTTTGAAGCGCGGCATAGATATGAGCTTCCCACTCTTTACTATACCTCAATTGAACACCATCTTCAACCTCAGTATGTCCAGAATTCACATAATCCCACAATACCTGGTCAGGAAAATCTTTGAATACTTGCTTCGGTCTTATATAGTCGAAGAACGCTTGATCAGAAGGCCAGTGCGTCGTTCTGTTCAACGCCACCCGCACAGGCGGAGCGAACCTCTTAAGGAGTGGCATAGGTAGTGCATTGGCAGCATTGAAAATCCACTGATCTACGAAAGGAGGCTCCAATAGTACCATTTTATCATAGAGCTCCGGTCTCTCGAGGGCAGAAAACAGGATATGGGCAGCGCCTAAAGAATGACCGATAACATGAACTCTTTTCCAGCTATTCTCATCCATCAATTGAACCAAATCCCGAGATAAGTCGCCCCATTTTCTAACTTTTGACATCTGTGCACCGGGCCAAAGAGGTCTTGCCTCCATACCTACAACAGTGAAATGCTCAAGTAATGGCGCCACCATTTGCTTATACATCTGTGGAGTAAAGCTGTTAGCATGGCCTACATGAACAAGGGGCCCAGATCCGCCAAAATGAAAGAAGGGTACCTTCAAGATTACTTCTTTAACCCAGCTCTGATCAAAAGTGCCTCCGGTGTAGGCTCCTGACCTCTGAATTTCTTGTAAAGTTCCATTGGGTGCTCTACTCCTCCTTTGCTTAGGATATTGTCTTTGAAGGACTGTGAAGTAGCCTTATCAAAAACACCGTGCTCTTTGAACATGGAGAAGGCATCAGCATCCAGTACCTCTGCCCACTTATAGCTGTAGTAGCCAGCGGCATACCCTCCGGCGAAAATATGTCCAAACTGCACGCTCATACAGGTTCCCTCCACCTCGGGAAATAGATCCGTAGGAGCCATGGCCTCTTTTTCTACTGCCAGAACGTCTTGAATATCTCCGGCCTTTTCAGAATTTCGATCATGAAAAGCCATATCCAGCATTCCAAAACTTATCTGTCGCACAGTCGCGTAGGCCTCATGAAAAGTAGAAGATGCTTTTAATTGATCAATCAAAATTTCTGGTATTTCTACACCACTTTGATGATGTTTTGCAAAAAGGTTGAGGCACTCTTTCTCGTAACACCAATTCTCCAAAATTTGAGAAGGTAACTCCACAAAATCCCAGTAAACACTTGTTCCAGACAAGCTTTTGTATTTCGTATCTGCCAAAATGCCGTGTAGAGCATGCCCAAATTCGTGGAAAAGCGTTTTAACCTCGTCAAAGGTCAAAAGTGAAGGTGACTTGTCAGTCGAAGGTGTAAAGTTGCATACGATGCTGATAATCGGTGCTTCGCGATTCCCGTCGGCATTGCGGTATTCATCCCTGTAGGAAGTCATCCAGGCTCCAGGTCTTTTCCCCTTTCTAGGAAAAAAATCGGCAAGAAAAACAGCCTTCAACTGCCCTTGTTCCTTGACTTCATAGGCAATAACATCCTCATGGTAAACGGGGATATTGGTATTCTTTTCAAAAGTCAAATCAAATAACCTGGATGCTGTCTCAAATACACCATCAATAACGTTTTCTAATTTGAAATAGGGTTTTACAATCTCATCATCCAGATTAAACTTCCTTTTCTTAAGCTTCTCACTGTAGTACATCCAATCCCACCTCTGCAGTTCGTGATCAGCGCCGGATTCCTTCATGAAGACACTTAATTCCTCTACTTCGGCCTTGGCAGGTACCAAAGCCTGATCCAGAAGATTCTCCAAAAAGTCATTGACTTTGGAAGGCTTTTCAGCCATGCGCTCTTCCAGTATATACTCAGCGTAAGTTTCGAAACCTAACAATCTAGCAAGCTCCTCTCGCAGGGAAACTATCTCCTTTACTAAAATGCTATTGTCATTTTCACCTTCCAGTGACTTGGACATATAAGCTTTATAGAGTTTCTCTCTCAATTCCCTATTGTCAGCATATTGCATAAATGGAATGTAGCTAGGAGCTTGAAGGGTAAAAACCCATCCATCCAAACTCCTACTTTCCGCCTCCGCTTTCGCTCTGTCTAAAACATCTTCCGGTATACCGGAGAGTTCTTCTTTATTTTCTACCTGGAGGGTGTAAGCATTGGTTGCAGCCAATACGTTTTCCCCAAACTTCAAACCCTTTTTTGAGAGTTCAACTGCTACTTCTCCGAACCTCTTCTTACTTTCAGCACTTAGGTCCGCACCACTTCTCACAAAGCTTTTATAAGTCTTATTCAGTAGCATTTCCTGCTCTTTGTTTAGGCCTAAACCCTCTCTGCTATTGTAGACTTCTTTTATCCTTGAAAATAAAACAGCATCCTGCTTAATCTCATTATTAAAAGCTGTAAGCTTCGGCGAGGCTTCTTGAGCCACCTTTTGTAATTCTTCTGAAGTCTCTGCGGAGTTGAGGTTGAATAGCACTGAAGAAATTTTATCCAGGGTCGCTCCACTTAATTCTAATGCTTCAATTGTATTTGCAAATGATGGTGCTTCAGCATTCTCAGTAATAGCTTTTATTTCCCCTCTGGCCTCTTGGAGAGCTTGCTCTATTGCGGGTAAGTAATGCTCGTTTTTTATATCCTGAAAAGGAGGAACTTGAAATGGGGTTTCGTATGGATTTAGAAACGGATTTGACGAAGCTTGATTCATTTACTTTTGAAAATTAGATGCCAAAAATAGCTTTGACATTTAGGAAACAAAAGCTAGCTGTCGTTTGCTCCCAAGAAGTACCAATTTTGTATTAAAAACGAACGGCGGAGTGTGCCATTTCAGTCTAAATCAAGGGTAACCAAGAACTGATTAAAAATCAAAATATTGATAATCAGATACTTACAACGATCGGCACTTTATTTTCAAATAAGAAACCAATAATTTGAAAAGATATGAATTGGTATAGGGTAAAAATTGCGTTGAGATTGATGTTACGTCAGAGGTTTTTCACCTTCCTGAATCTTACCGGGCTCTCCTTGGGTACTGCTGCTTTTCTACTCATTTACTTATATGTAGCTGATGAACTGAGTTACGATAAGTTTCACACCAACTCTGAGAATATTTTTCGCGTCAACATGACCAATATCTGGATAGAAAATGATGACGTTTTCGGATCCACTAGTCCCGCTGTTAAAGCGGCTATCCTCAATGACATACCAGAAGTTGAAAAGGCTATAAGAATACACCAACCATTCGCAGTAGAGTTGATCACAATCACCAATCAGGATGGCACCACAAGGTCTTTTCAGGAAAGCAGAATCATGGCTTCTGATGACGGCTTCTTTCAAATATTCACCTTCCCTCTCTTGGAGGGTAAAAAGCAGACAGCACTATCCGAACCCAACACTGTGGTATTAACAAAAAGTACCGCCAACAAATACTTCGGTGATGTCCCAGCCATTGGCAAGCAAATCCTTCTCGGGACAGGACAAAACCAAAAGGTACTTTCCGTATCGGGTGTAATCGATGATGTACCAAACCAATCGCATTACCATTTTGATATGATGTTGTCCATGACATCATTTCCTCATATCCGAGATAGATCTGATTCATGGATATGGACAGGTTTCGTTACCTACCTAACCTTAAACCCTGAAGCGAACGTCGCCGCTGTTAATCAGAAGTTAGCTGCTCTTCCCAGAAAATATGTTGGAGATGAAAAAGCAGATGAAAAAGACTGGAAGCTTTCCATCCAAAACATCGAAGATATTAGACTTCATTCTGGCCAAATAGGCAACAGACTCGGACCCGTAGGAAGCATAGATAATGTTGTCATCTTCGGAACTGTGGCAGCGGTAATACTTCTGCTTTCCTGCATCAATTTCATGAACCTGAGCACAGCGAAATTCACAAACAGAGCTAAGGAAATAGGTCTGCAAAAGGTATTTGGATCTTCTAAGAATAGTCTAAGACTGCAGTTTTTAACAGAGTCTACTATCTATAGTCTGGTCTCAGTCATCATAGGATTTGGCTTAGCGGAACTAACTAAACCATTCTTCAATACTTTGGCTGACAAACAACTTTCGCTAAGTCTATTCCAAACCCCTGAACTGTTACTAGTGATGCTTGGTCTGGTATTGCTTATCGGATTAGCGTCTGGATTCTATCCAGCGTGGTTCATGACGCGGTTTAAGATCACTGATTCAGTCAAAGGAAAAATCTCCACCAATGGGTCCAAGTCTGGATTTAGAAACGCGTTGGTACTGTTCCAGTTCACCATTTCTATAGCCCTAATTGCCTCCTCTTTCCTTGTAAAGGATCAGCTGAGTTATCTACAAAACCGCGACCTAGGGTTCGATGAAGAAAAAATAGTAGTCATTCGCAATCTGCAATGGATGCAAGACGAAGGTAAACTATATGCGGAGCGTCTGAAAAATGAAGGCGTATTCCCGAATACGGCGGTCACCAATTCTGTACCACCTAATGCTTACTATCAGGATAACTTTCGACCACTAAACTCTACCAAGACAGAAGAACTGGCAGTGACCATGATGAATGCCGACCCTGGTTTTCCGGAAGTTTTAGGACTTGAGCTGCTAGCTGGCCGGTTCCTTTTCGAATCAGGAGAAGGAGATTATAACAAACTCATCATCAATGAGACTTGTGCCATCCAGATGGAATGGATGAAAGAAGGAGACGATCCCTCTTCAGTCCTGGGTAAAGAGATGAACTATTATGGAGATAATTTCCAGGTTGTAGGTGTTTTAAAAGACTTTAATTTCTGGTCACTCAACAACCCCATAGAACCACTTGCCATTCTCCACATCAACGCCAATGTCTTCAAAGGGGAGAGCAGGTTTCTAGCCGCGACAGTGGATGGCACTAATATCAAAAGCTACGAATCCACCCTATCACAAGCTGAAAAAGTATGGTACGAACTCAATCCAAACCTACCATTCGAATACCACTTCATGAACCAATCTTTTGATCGCGCATTTGGAGGTCAACGGAGGTTTGGCAGTGTGTTAGATACCTTCTCAATCGTTGCCATTATCATCGCTATCTTAGGGTTGACTGGCTTGATAGCTTTTACCACAGAGCAAAAGACAAAGGAGTTTGGGATCAGAAAGGTGCTTGGCGCTACTATGGCCCATCTTGTCAAAATCGTCAGTATTGGCTTTCTAAAACTTCTTGCTGTGGGATCTATCATAGGATCTCTCCTAGCCTGGCAATTTGGTCAAATGTGGCTAGCTAATTTTGCCTATAGCCGGCCAATTTCTCCCGGCATTTTCGTAGCGGGAGCCCTGCTAATCTTCACACTTATAATAGGCATTTCACTGATGATCATCGGACAAACTGCAAGACAGAATCCAGCAACTGTTCTAAGGGATGACTAGTGCCTTATGGGAGTTTATCCACTGGAATTTCCTTGACAATGGACTCGACAACTTCCAACACCCCACCCTCCATATCAGCAGTTAGAATGTATCGCTCCTTTACACCGACGAAGAGAGTGAGGTTGTTGTCATCATAATCTTGACTGACCCAACCCTGGTAGCCACCTACTTCGATGGTCTTGGTGTAGCCGTCAGTAGATTCGTATTCATAAAATTGACCAGCCTGAGAAGTGTAAAGCATGGCTGCATCCTTATAGTCATAAAGTGTCAACTGAAGAGACTTACCGTCTTTCAAATATTCCTTACTGCCAGTGCTGATATTGAAGGAAGCAGATTTATAGATGGAGCCATCAGGTTTCTCACTTCTTTGATAACCGTTTGTCTCTTCCGGAAGCATATCAATTAACACGGTGAAATGAACCAATTCTTCTCCATTTAAACTTCCAAAATCTACTGGCTTCGGTTCATAGTTGTCATCAGAACGGCTGCTGGATGATCCGGTAGAAGAGACATTCCCACCCCCAGGAACATCATAGGTAGCATCAGTATCTTCACTGTCTTTCTTCTTCTTTTTGAAAAGAAGTTTATCGATCTCCTGGTCAGCCTTTTTTTCTAGTTTCTTTTTAAGGTTCAGTTGGGCATCGGCGTTGAAGCACACCACTACAATTGCCATCAGGCACAATAGGTATTTCACGAGTATTAGCGGTTTAATTTGAACCATGAATATAGGCATCCTGCCAAAAGATTCAAACCTCTAAATGGTATGTCTAGGATGTGCTGAAAAGAAAAGGGAGCTCCATTTTGGAACTCCCTCAGATTGGTTTTGTTAATTCCCTCCCGTGGTGATATGAGAAGGTATTGGAGGAGGCCCGTCTGGTACGATACCTTTGTAAACGTAATCCCCTTTGCGCTCCTTAAATTCCTTTTTCACTCCTGCTCTCAAACCAGCATCTTCAAAGAGGTCCACCATCGTCATGGATAGTGCCTTCGAAGCATGTATCATTCCTTTATGCCCTATAGACATACCACCACAGGCCACAACAGCCCAGCTGTGCCATGGGGTATCTTTCGGAGCTACGGTAGCTGAAAGGCGAATTGTTGGTACCACATAACTCACATCTCCAACATCAGTAGAACCTCCCCTTGGATGCTCCAGTGTTTCTTCCATCGGATTGATTTTGGTATCCATACCCACCTCAGGTTTACCAGTTGCTTTTTGAATACCCTTGGCAAAGGTTGTCTCGTCCTCGCTGAAGCTAATTTCTCCCAGATATTCCAAATTAGACTGAAGCCTGGCCGCACCAGTGCGGTTGACAAGCACCTCATGTACTCCGGAAATAAGACTGATCTTGTAATCCACATTGGCCATGATAGCGGCACCTTCCGCCATTCTTTCCACTTGTTTCCAGACTACTTCCATACCATCTCTGCTAGTATCGCGAACACGCGTCCAAATTCGGGAATAATCTGGTACCACATTCACAACCTTACCTGCATCTTGTATGTGGTAATGGATTCGTACTGTTGGCTGAATGTGCTCTCTGTACATATTAATACCGTCGGTATACAATTCTAACGCATCAGAGGCACTGCGACCATTCCAGGGATCACCAGAGGCATGAGCGGCCTGACCGTAGAATTCTACCATGAAATCCACCAACGCAAGTCCTTTTTGCACATTGACTTTGGTTGAAGCGCCAGGGTGCCAGTCCATGACAATATCCACCCCATCAAATAACCCGGCTCTTATCATCCAGAGCTTGCCAAAATATTTTTCTTCTGCTGGTGTCCCATAGAACCTGACAGTCCCCTCCAATTTTCCTTCAGCTATCAATTCCTTAATGGCTACAGCTGCTCCCAGGCTACCTACGCCAAAGAGATTATGGCCACACCCATGACCAGCTCCACCTTCGTTCAAAGGATTTTTGACAGGCTCTGTCTTCTGTGAAAGACCAGGTAAAGCATCAAATTCTCCAAGAATCCCTATCACAGGGCTCCCGGAACCATATGTTGCGGTGAAAGCAGTGGGGATATCCGCAACCCCTCTTTCGACTGTAAACCCCTGAGCCTCGGCATAATCCGACAGTGCCTTTGCAGATCTAACTTCTTCGAAAGCCACCTCCTCGTAAGACCAAATTTTATCACTGAGATCAATAAGCTCAGCTCTATGGTTTTCTACAGAAGCAATTACGCTTTTCTTATTCTTTGAAATTTTCTGGGCTCCAGTGGCTAAAGGCAAGATAGCCGCCAACAAAAACACATATCTATATTTCTTCATGTAATAAAAGTTAGGTTTTGATTCAATTTACTTAATAAAAGCGAGAGCTTGATATAAAATTCACAATGAACTAATCCTTACTGACCATTCATGAATAATGCATTAGCCAATAGTAGTTTGCCATTGTGCCAGAAGGATCTGAACAAAGGATTATCAACTAAATAAACGATCTCTCCTCTACCGCGACCTTCTACTCCGAATACCAGTGAGTTCCCTACAGTGGCCTTTACATACTCTCCAGCGAAACCAGCGACATGATCTTGTCCAGATCTCACGTATCCTACATTCCACTCATCTTCCAAAAGACCATATCGATCTTCACTTGTTTTCAAACTGAAATAAGTGTCACCATACCCATAGGCAAGTGGATTTGTTTTGTCCATGGTCACTCGGAATACGGCGCCAGCGACATACTCTTTGATGAATTCTCTTTCAGCATCGGCATACTTCATCAACTTTCGCTTTTCAGTGACTTTCTCTTCAGTCGACTTGGCATCTTTCTCCTCTTTGTCAGTTCCATACTCTTTGATCTTGCTGTAATCAGAATCTGCAAAAGGACCAATCGCCCCTTGAATCAGTACAAGTCTACCTCCTGATCTCACCCAATCATTGATAGAACTTAGGTGACTATCTTCAAGGTTACCATACCAGCCGTCAGGCAAGACCAAAACATCATACTTATCCAGGTCGATTCTATTGAAATAAGACAGTTTCAATACGGACACAGGATACTTCACTTCCTGCTCAAAATAATACCAGGTGGCACCTGCTGCCAACGAAGAAGTACCTTCACCGGAAATCATGGCAACCTTTGGGGCCTTCATATATACGATTTCATTGGACCCAATATCAGGTCCCCGGTCTGCAAAACCAGTTCCAAGGGCTATAATTTGCTGGCTATGTAGGTTAGCCAAGTCTGTCAAGGATTGCTCGAAGTTGGGCTTGGATTTATTGTCACGCCGAGCAACGATTATGGCCCCTCGATCGAAGGTATTTCCACCGTAGTTGATAGGTTTGGAAGTGAACCGAGTCTTATATCCTTCTTGAATCAATGCCGAAAGAAACTGAGCATCACTCATGTCTTCCCAGGCAAAAACAAACGCGTAGGCTTTGGATGGGGCTTTATTATCCTGAAAGTCAGGACTGCTATGGCCCACATTCACGCTCAATGCGCTGGTCAAGGCATAAGCTTCCAAACCATAAGCGTAAGGCACTGACCAAGCCGTGATGTCGTAAGTCAAAGAATCTGACCAGTAGGTATCTGGCTCAAACAGAACACTAATAAGAACCGATTTTGGTTGCTTAGTTGATATAACCAAGTCCCTGGAACTGATGGTAAAAGTCTTGTCAGCATTCGCTGAATAGCTAAAACCCTTGAGCCCTCTACCAGAAGCGGTCCCATACTGGATATCATGCGTATCTAGCCATGATTTTAGTGCTGAAATTTTCCCTTCGTGATCATTCTTGATAACGTAGGTTTTGTATTCACCGGCAGGATTGGTGATGGCAGTTTCAAAGTACTGCTCAAATTCATCCAGCATTTTTTGTCTCTGCTTGACAGCCTCTTCTATTGTCCCCAATCCAGTAGTATAGTGATGCGCTATTCTGTCAACCAGTGTGAGTGTATCCATCTCCTGCGTATGAACTCCCAAGCCCGCTCTTCCAGAACCACCCTGCTCATATGTCATACCTATTGATCCATTGTAAGTTGGATAGGTATCGCCATAGCTGGGATAAAGTAAATCGAAGCGCTCTTTTGTAAAGTAGAACCAATCATTCCGATCAAAGTACTTCGCATTGTTCTTACCAATGTCCGTCTGAAATTGGCGCTGCCAATCAGTAATGAGTTCATGATAAGGCTCAGCAGCAGGAGCAAAATAATAGGGACTGTTTACTCCTTGCTCATGAAAATCAACGTGTACATGCGGCAACCAATCATTATAAACTTTCAGCCTTTGCTTCGATTCGACTTGTGTTTGCCATGCCCAGTCCCTATTCAGGTCATACATATAGTGATTGGCCCTTCCCCTTGGCCAAGGCTCCATGTGTTCAGCGCTATTTGGGTCTGGGTTATACGGTTGATTGCCATTTTGCCAGTAGAAATTGACATATCGCTCACGCCCATCTGGGTTGATACAAGGATCAATTATAACCACTGTATTTTCAAGCCAATCCTGTTTCTCAGTGATCAAGTTGTAAATAGTCGCCATGGAAGCCTCAGTGGAGACAGACTCATTGCCATGAACGTTGTAGCTCAACCAAACTATTCCGACTGAGGTGTTAGGTTCACCTTCCTCGAGCTTTGCCCTCTTAATGTTATCGGTTCTGATCTCTTCAAGATTTGAAAGATTGGAAGCAGTAGATATATATGCCAGAAGGAGTGGTCTATCCTCATAGGTCTTACCATACTCCACTAGCTGCACTAAATCCGAGTTAGCAGCTAAGTGCTGATAATAGTCTACCACTCGATGGTGACGAGTGAATTTCGTACCCAATTCATAGCCCAGGAAATCTTCAGGACTTTGAATTTGCGCAGAAACGAAAAAGGTAATTATGAGCAAAGGAAACGCTAAAATCTTCTTCATAGGTCAGTTAATTCAGGCCCGAAAATAGACGAGCCTTTCTTTTGAATGAAGATGAATTATATAAATGGAAAAGCTAAGCTGCCTCTGCTTTGAAATTGTCCAGTTGCTTGTTCATCACCTTGAACCAAATTGGTGGAATAAGTGACATCAGCATCATCCCAGGATATCCTGTTGGCATTTGAGGAGTATCTTCTATGTGTCTCAGAATTTGATATTTTCTATTCGCCAAAAAATGATGGTCGCTATGTCTTGAGAGCTCAAATAACACAAGTCTACCTACCACATGATCGGAATTCCAGGAATGAAAAGGCATTACCCTTTCGTATCGTCCATTTTGAGATTTCTCCCTACGCAGGCCATAATGTTCAATGTAGTTAACCGTTTCAAGTAGCAGGAAACCCATAGTCGCTGCCGCTATAAAATAAAGCAAGCCGCTCAATCCAAAAAGGAAGAATATAGACCCCATGAACCCCAACTGTATCAGCTGAAACTGAAGCATTTGATTTTTCAATGTAAAAGCAGAGGATCCATTCTTTTTGAGTCGCTCCGCTTCTAAATGCCAGGCAGATAAGTATGAAAACCAGGTAGACCTTAACCAAAAGGAATAGAGGCTCTCACCTCTCTTAGAAGAAGCAGGATCGTCCTCAGTAGCTACATTTCTGTGGTGTCCTCGATTGTGTTCTATGAAAAAATGCATGTAAAGCGACGAAAGCAGAAGCAGCTGCGACATCCATTGCTCATAAGGTCTCGTTCTGTGGCCAAGCTCGTGGGCTACATTGATGCCGATCACTCCACACATTAAACCCATAGCAACAACTCTCCCCAATTTGTCAACCCAAGTCAAGTTACCTGCGGACATGCTATCCAAGAAGAAATAGAGGCAAACAAATTGAATGGGAACAACTGAATAGACCAGCAAATCATAAAACCAGTCATCTTTCGCTATTGCCTCTTCACTGGCAGTAAGATTTTTTGAACTGGGCCTGAATAACAACTCAAGTAGAGGGATCAAACCAAAAGCATAAAGCAGTGGTCCAAAAGTCAAAATACCACTTGAAGTGAATGAAATGATCGCCAGAACTGGCAAAATCATAACGCACAGATATTTCAGGGCTGTTATCCTGTGTTTCATGGAAGTCTGAAGATACTAAAAATCCATCTTTCCGAATCCAATAAAGTAACCCAGCGAGATACCAATACTGTATAAATTGGATTGATCCGGAATATCGGTGGTGCGATTATCAAATTCAAAAACACCACTGAAACTAACAGAAGTGAAAGCTTCTAATTGGATAGTACCAAAAGGAAAAGTAGAGAAAACCCCTAAAGAGGCGCGCCCTCCATATCCATTTTTAGGATCTCTGGACTCGATATAAGTATTGAATTCATCCCGCCCCAACTCATCTTCATTCGGCCTGTTTTTTTCTGCACTGTTTATCAGTCGTTCATAGTAGATTCCGGCAGTACCAAAGAACTTCGTATTACCCTTACCAGCATAAATGACAGCCTCTACAGGAAACTCCAGATAATCCAATCGTACTGAATAATCTGGAAGGTTATTTTCCTCACTGAAAACTTGTCTCCATCCACGCTGGATGTAATTAACTCCAGTTTGTAAACCAGCATTGAGCGCACCCCTTTTCAATCCTTTGAAGTTGAAATGTTTTAACACCAGACCAGCATGGGCGGTAGTCGTAAAATCCGTATCCATGTTCACCGCTCGAATAGAATGCGCGATATAGGCACTAGAGGTCTGGGCCCCAGCTCTAACACCAACAAATGTCTTTGACTGGCCAAACGCCAAAAAACCTATTAGAATAAGAAAAATTGAAAATTGATATTTCATTAGGGGAATAACGTGGGCAAAAGTAGTAAAGTCTTCATGTGCTAATGACAATAACCAAAGGCAATAGCCTAATAAATGAAACCTATAGTTTGGTTAGTAAGTTTGTAAAACGAATCTGAAAATTAATCAGTAATGATATCTGTAGTTAGCCCCGCAAAAAGTCTTGATTTTGAAACGCCTATCAATGTAAAAGCCACTCAACCGAGACTTTTGGATTGTACCAACGAGTTGATTGAAATCCTTAGAACAAAGGAAACAGAGGAGATAAAGGAGCTAATGAGCATAAGTAGCAAACTGGCAGAGCTCAATGTTGAAAGATATCATCAATACGATGCTTCACACGATTTACAAAACTCCAAAGCTTCGGTATTCGCTTTTCAGGGAGATGTCTATCAAGGATTGAAAGTTGAAACCTTCAATGAGGAAGACTTGGCCTATTCTCAAGATCACTTCAGGATACTTTCCGGACTATATGGATTGTTAAGACCTTTGGATCTGATTCAGCCTTACAGGCTGGAAATGGGCACGAAATTAGCCTTTGACGACTATAAGACATTATATGATTATTGGGACCATAAAATCCTTGATTTACTCAAATCAGACCTTGAGGCTCAAGGAGATAACGTC
>CAZZHO010000073.1:0-21438 GCA_964653795.1 uncultured Roseivirgaceae bacterium
AATCCCACATCTGAGTCCAGACCCTTAGCAGTGATAAAGGGCTCTAGCCCATCCCTTCCCACGTAATTAATTTTTGTGAAGGACTTAAAAGGAATCCAAATATTCTCGTCCTTGCTAGTCTCACCCAATAGTCCAGCACCTTGTTCTGGCACCACACCTATGACAGTGAATTTTCTCCCCTTGATTTTCAACTGTCTACCAATTGGATCTAAATCTCCAAACAGCTCCTTACGAGACCGATCTCCGATGATGGCCACGTTTCTGCCACTGTGACACTCTTGAGAAGTAAAGTAGCGACCAGTCAAATCCGGGAAGTCAGGATAAACCTGATCATGGGTGTAAGCTATTCCTAAAAGGGTAATATCAGATGAGCTATTGTTTTTGTATTTCGGCGTAACTGAGTTTACTGAGAAAATGGTTATGCCCTCTGCAAATTGCATGTTGTCTCTAAGGAACTCATACTCTTCGTAGGTTGAAAAAGGTCTTTTCCAATAATCCCACCAAGCGAAGCCCGGTCCATCATAAAGAGGGAAACGCCGTACATCCACATTCTTTCTACCTAAGAAACTGAAGCTTTCATTGATACTTCTCTCCAGAGAATCCACCAAAGTGAAAACGGCTATGATGGCAAAAATCCCAATAGTCACACCCAATAGAGAGAGCGTTGTTCTCAAGAGATTCCCTCTTAGCGCAGAGATTGCAAAAATGAGGCTTTCCTTTATCAGCTTTACTACTAACACGATTACAATTTACGCCCTATTCGAGCCTTTGTTGCCAATCCTCTAAATAAAACATTTTTACTAATTTTGCGGACTCAATTTTATTCAATACCCGAAATAATTTTCTCAACAAACTATGAAGCTTTCAGAATTCAAGTTTGATCTTCCATCAAGCCACATTGCACTTTATCCTACTGAAAACAGAGATGAGTCAAGATTGATGGTCATCCATAAAGATTCAGGCAAAATCGAGCACAAAACCTTTAAGGATGTTGTCGATTATTTCGAGGATGGTGATGTCATGTGTATCAATGATACCAAGGTATTCCCTGCTCGTTTGTACGGGAATAAAGAAAAGACTGGTGCCAAGATAGAAGTATTCTTACTTCGAGAATTGAACAAAGAAATGAACTTGTGGGATGTCCTAGTAGATCCTGCAAGAAAGATCAGGGTAGGGAACAAGCTTTACTTCGGAGATGGCGAATTGGTCGCAGAAGTAATTGATAATACAACGAGTAGAGGAAGAACCATCAGATTCTTGTTCGACGGGTCAAACGAAGACTTCTACTCTATGATCGACCGTTTAGGTGAAACACCTTTACCTAAAGAGATCAAAAGAAATGCGGAGCCTGAAGACAGAGATAGATTTCAGACGATCTATGCAAGTAATCTAGGAGCGGTAGCTGCTCCTACTGCTGGCCTTCATTTCACCAAGCAGATCATGAAAAGGTTGGAAATTGTCGGAGTAGACATTTTTCCCATCACCTTACATGTCGGGTTAGGAACTTTTCGTCCTGTCGACGTAGAGGATCTTACTAAGCACAAGATGGATTCTGAAAACTTTCAAGTGCTTGATCCTACTGCTCAAAGAGTAAATGAGTCTTTAGACGCTAAGAAACGCGTGATCGCCGTAGGCACTACTGTAATGAGATCTTTGGAATCTTCTGTTTCAGCAAATGGCCGCCTGAAAGCCAATAGCGGATGGACTGACAAATTTATCTTCCCTCCATACGAGTTTAAAATTTGCTCAGGTTTAATCACAAACTTCCACTTACCAGAATCCACATTGTTAATGATGGCTGCGGCTTTCGGAGGATTCGATTTGGTAATGGAGGCATATCAAACGGCAATCAAAGAGAACTACAGGTTCTTCACCTACGGTGATGCCATGCTAATCATCTAAGATAAAGTCCAGCACTATGAAAAGGCACGTGATCATCGTTGCAGGTGGCAAGGGCCTTAGGATGGGAAGCTCGACTCCAAAGCAATTTATTGAGCTGAGAGGTAAGCCCATTATCTCACATACTATAGAAGCTTTTACTTCTGTATATCCAGATTTAGCAGTGATTGTCGTGATCCCCGAGCCACATAAGCGGGAATGGGATCGAATCTTGTCCGAGTTTCATACAAATGCGTCAATCTCTACTGTCTTTGGAGGAGAAACTCGATTTCAGTCAGTATACAATGGGCTAAAAACCATTGACGACTCAGACCTGGTAGCTGTTCACGATGCAGTAAGGCCTTTCCCTGGCGAACAGGTCATACGCAATACTTTCGATAGGGCTCAAAAGTCCGGGTCAGCTATTTCCGTAGTTCCCTCTAAAGACTCTTTGAGAAAGTATGGGGTAGAAGGGAAATCCATAGCAGTACCTCGGAGCGAATTCGCATTAGTGCAAACCCCTCAGGTATTTCAATTTGAAATTTTAAAGGAGGCCTACAAGCAAAAAGAAATCTCAAATTTTACGGATGATGCAAGTGTGGTGGAAGCAGCGGGCTATGATATCCACCTGGAAGAAGGCAGCTACCGAAACATCAAAATCACCACACCAGAAGACTTAATACTGGCAGAACATTTTTCTGCCAGACACTAATATTCGTCTTCGTTGAAGAAAAAGTCTTCTTTGGTTGGGTAATCAGGCCAAATCTCCTCAATCGTCTCATAAGGTTGACCATCGTCCTCTAGCTCCTGTAGGTTTTCCACCACCTCTAACGGAGCACCAGACCTGATAGAGAAATCTATCAACTCATCTTTCGTGGCTGGCCACGGCGCATCTTCAAGGTAAGACGCTAATTCTAATGTCCAGTACATACTCTAAACCTTTAATGGATTCTCCAATAATTTGCGCAAAAGTACATTTTAAATCAAAATATCAAACTCCTTTTTTTCAGTCAGGGTTTCGAGATTTTCAGAGAGTCGAAAATGATTGAAAAAGCTTCAAAAAGCTGGGTCCAAAAACTATTGCTATTTGGCTTTCAACAGCTTTTCTATCTCAATAAGTTCATCCCTCAATTTAGCTGCTTGCATGAAATCCAAGTCTTTAGCCGCTTTCTCCATCTTCTTCCTTGTTTCTGAAGCAAGCTTCGTAAGTTGATCTTGATCCATGTACGCCACAACAGGATCTGCCGCGATATTCTGTTCTTCTTCTATGTAGTATTTCTTACTGCCTTTCTTCTTATCAGCGACTCCCGTTTGCCTCAAGATCGCTTCCTTATCCTTCTTCACCGTCTTGGGTATAATGCCATGATCAGCATTGTACTCTTGTTGAATAAGTCTACGCCTATTCGTTTCATCAATGGCTTTCTGCATGGAGTCCGTGACTTTGTCAGCATACATAAGCACCAAACCACGATCGTTTCTTGCTGCCCGGCCAATAGTTTGAACCAGAGACCTTTCATTCCTTAGATAGCCTTCCTTATCAGCATCTAATATGGCTACAAGAGAGACCTCAGGAAGATCAAGCCCTTCTCGCAGTAAGTTCACACCAACTACTACATCTATCACTCCTAGCCTCAATTCGCGCAAGATCTCCACTCGATCCAGCGTATCTACCTCTGAGTGAATGTATTTCGTTTTGACATTGGCCCTCAAAAGATATTTTGTCAGTTCCTCAGCCATTCTCTTAGTCAGAGTAGTCACCAACACCCTGTCCTCCATCTCAATCCGATTTTGGATCTCATTCATGAGATCATCTATTTGATGAAGGCTGGGCCGAACTTCAATTACCGGGTCCAACAACCCAGTTGGTCTTATCAGCTGCTCCACGACCACTCCTTCGGATTTTCTTAGTTCATAATCTGCTGGTGTGGCGCTTACAAAAACAACTTGATTCAGAAGTTCTTCAAACTCATTGAAAGTAAGAGGGCGATTGTCCATGGCAGAGGGCAGTCTGAAACCAAAATCAACAAGATTAACTTTTCTGGCGCGATCTCCTCCCCACATACCTCTTACCTGAGGAACGGTAACATGACTCTCATCTACAATCATCAAGTAATCATCCGGAAAATAATCCAAAAGACAGAATGGCCTGCTTCCTGGATTACGCCGATCAAAGTAGCGAGAGTAGTTCTCTACACCGGAACAATATCCAATTTCCCTGATCATTTCCAAGTCGAACTCAGTCCTCTCTTTCAGTCTTTTGGCCTCCATAAACCGTCGCTCCTCTTCGAAAAACTGGACTTGCGCCACCATGTCATCCTGAATTTCTTTGATGGCTGTGTGTAGCACATCTTTGCCTGTGACAAATAGATTGGCTGGGAAAATCGTAACTATTTTCTCATCTGAAATCTTCTTTCCTGAAGCGGGATCGATCCTCTGAATGGCCTCAACTTCATCCCCCCAGAATATAAATCGGTAAGCAAAGTCAGCATAGGCCACAAAGACATCTACAGTATCTCCTTTAACTCTAAAAGTTCCTCTTTTGAATTCAGCTTCTGTACGTCCGTATAGGATATCTACAAGATCAAACAGGAATTTATTCCTAGGTATCACATCTCCCTCTTGGATCCTAATAATATTCTTTCCAAACTCCTCAGGATTCCCAATACCATAAATACAGGAGACTGACGCCACAACTACTATATCTCTCCTTCCAGAAAGCAAAGAAGAAGTAGCACTTAGACGTAGCTTCTCAATTTCATCGTTGATGGAAAGATCTTTTTCTATATAAAGGTTAGAGGTGGGTATATAGGCTTCGGGCTGGTAATAGTCGTAATAACTGATGAAATACTCTACCGCATTTTCAGGAAAGAAATTCTTAAACTCCCCGTAAAGCTGAGCCGCAAGTGTCTTATTATGACTAAGCACTAACGTAGGTCGTTCCAACTCCTTAATGACGTTTGCCATTGTAAAAGTCTTACCAGAGCCTGTAACTCCCAATAAAGTCTGAGCCGGCTCACCTTCGTTGATACCCTTTACCAGAGCCTCTATGGCCTTAGGTTGATCACCAGTGGGCTGATACTCAGAAGTGAGTTTGAAGTCCATTATCCCTCCGTCCAGATTTTCCAGGCTCTCTCCGCCTGAAGTATCAACATCTCCTCTCCGTTTTTGATTTTTGCTCCTCTCTTTTCAGCTTCCTGCAGGAGAAAAGTCTTCTCAGGATTGTATATCAGGTCATACACATATTGTCCTTCATGGAAACTTTCATAAGGTATAGGTGGACCATCATCTATGTTTGGAGACATTCCAAGAGGAGTAGTATTAATAATCAAGCCATAGCTCCCGAATAACTCCTCATCCTTAAAAAATTCTGTGTACAGATAATCTCCTTTATCCTTAAACCTTGAAACAAGGTCATAGGAAATATCAAGATCATCTAGTCCTGCCTGAACGGCTAAAGAAGCACCACCTGATCCCAGAATCAAAGCCTCTGGTCTATCATCACCAATCCAATTCTCCAAAGACTTCTTAAACCCTACATAATCCGAATTATGACCTATCAGCCTGGTGCCTTGCTTTTTGACCACATTGACAGCACCTACTTTATGAGCGCTGGCATCTAATTGATCAAGAAAGTTTTTAATGTTGATCTTATGAGGGATTGTGACGTTGACACCCCTCAAGTCTGGATACCTTGTCCAAATACTAGGAAAGTCCTTCAGGTACTCCAGCTCGAAAAGTTCATAGACATGACTAGATTGTATACCCGACTTTTCAAACTTCTCTGTGAAGTAATTCTTAGAGAAAGAATGTCCAAGAGGATACCCTACTAATCCATATCTATTCATAAAACGTGAAACACTTTATTGTAAGCTTAAACTTAATCGAGTTTATCAGATGCTTTCGCTCTTCCCGCCGTTTTCTCCATCAAATAAACAGTCATAAAGCCCAAAACAATCAAAATGATGGCATACATGAACTGAATTCCCATTTCAGGCCAAAGCCAAGTGTACCCTACAGCTTTCAATTTACCAGAAAAATCCTCATACTGAGTCTCCTTCCAAGGCCAGATAATCAGCAACGAGCCAATAACGAAACCAGCCAGCAAGGCAATAGTATGGTCTTTATAGTTGGCAAATAAAAAAGATAATATCCTGGAAAAAAGCACTAAACCCAATGCACAACCGACAATAAGTGGGACAATAATTCCGAAATTAAAGCTTGAAATCGCATTTAGCACAAGTACGTAATTGCCCATTAGTAGAAGAATATAGGACCCAGATAAGCCCGGAAGAATCATACTACAAACGGCGATAATGCCACAGACCAAAATATAGAAAAAACTGTCATTTGGACTAGCTGGTACCATAAAGGCTATACTGACTGCAATTACACACCCAGCAACCAAAAAGGATATTACCACTGCAGACCAGTTTTCGACTCCACGTGCCACAAACACTATGGACGCCAAAATCAAGCCAAAGAAAAAAGCGAGCGTCAGCTGCTCATAATTGACAAACAAGAACTCCAACAGTTTTGCGAGACTTAGGATACTAACAGCTATTCCTCCACCAACCGCAATTAAAAAATACAGATCAACATGCTTGATAAAGGAGGGAATATCAAACTTCGATATAAACCTGAGTGCTTTGAGATCGAAAGATTTCAAAGCATTTATCAATCTCTCGTAAATGCCTGTGATAAATGCAATGGTGCCACCAGAAACGCCAGGTATTACATTTGCAGCGCCCATGGCAATACCCTTCAAAAAGAGGGATAAATAAAAGTTCATTAAAGCTTGTCCAGAAAGAAGCTGAAAGTATCCCCCCTTAGTCCAAGGCGTATTGTCTCCAAAGGAATCACTTCATTTGGCGCTATATTTCCTAAGTTCACATTAGATCCGCTCAACTTAATGAACCAAACTTGTTGGGTCTTCTGGGGAGCCTCCCAAATGATCTTATCTGACGGAATTTTGGTCAGTATTTCTTCTACCAAGCCTTGTCTTACTTCCCCGGAATCTCTGAATAGACCAACGTTACCCGCTTCTCTTGCTTCTCCGATTACTTTCCAGGCTCCTGCATCCAACTCCGTTTGCATTTGCTCGATCCACTTATAGGGTGGGATGATCTTCTCCGCGTCTTTTGAGCCAACCTCACTCAAAACAGTAAAATCCTTAGAAAGCGTCTGGATATACTCGCACTTTCTATTGTGATCTAATTCAATAGATCCATCACTCACTTCTACATGCTCTATTTGGAACTTATCGAGCGTTTTTCGATAGTCATCAAACTGATTTCTAATGATAAAAGCCTCGAATAATGTTCCTCCGAAATAGCATGGGATTCCAGCATCTTTAAACAGCTTGATCTTATCCTCTAGTCTGGACGTCACAAACGAGGTTGCCCATCCAAACTTAACTATATCGACATATGTGCCGCAGGTATCTATTAAATCCTCCACCTCTCTAATAGAAAGGCCTTTATCCATTACCATGGTCAAGCCAGTATTTCGAGGTTTAGATGTTCGTTCAGGTAGCTTTGAAAGGTGATAGTTCATATGAATTTGTCTGGTCAAATAAGACAAGCTTCAAAAATCTAAAAATACGACCAGATTCCTAGCCTTTACTCCTCGTTTTTTCTGAACTGCTCGATTATGCGAAATAAAGCAGTTTGTTTCTGAGGGTTTTTGAAATAATCGAAAAGTAAGACGTGCTTTTCAAAATCAAGAATTAGTGCTATTTCTAGTCTATTGAAACCTTCCTTGTACTTACCATCTAGAATCAAATAAACAACTCCTCGATAATGTAGTTCGGGATTATCTGGTAATTCCTCGAGACCATTTTCAATTAAGGAGAATGCTTGCATCATATCTCCTTGGTCATAATACATCTCAGACCAGCCAAGCCATACTTCCGGGTCATGGGGACTAAGCTCGCTACTTTGAATAAAAGCATCCTGAGCACTTAAGATATTGCCAGTCTCATATTCCGCCTCTGCTAAAGTTCTCCAATAAAGCCCGTTCTCTGGATCGAGCTTTGTTGCCTTAGTCAAAAAATGAACTGCTTCATAATTTTTCCCTTGTAGAGACAAAGAAATTCCTATACCAAACCAGGCTTCATGATATAGTTGATCGAGCTTTACGGCTTTTCGATAATACCTTAATCCTGATTCAACCTCACCCATCTTCTCATAGGATGCCCCAATATGGCAGAATATTTCGGCGCTAGACCCTTCGATTTCCAGCGTTCTCAAATAGGCTTCAAGTGCTTTCGAGAAGTCTCCGGCATTCATTTGCGCATTCCCCAAATTGAAATAAGCACTACTGAATTCATCCTCAATCGCTACTGCAAATTCATAGGCTTCAATCGCCTTCTCAAACATTCCGAGCTTGTTGTACACTATACCTAGATTATACCAGGCAAACTCTGAATACGGATCCAGATCAATAAACTTCTCGTAGTATGCTATGCTATTTTCCAACTCACCTTCCACATCCAAGCAATAGGCCAGTTCATAGAGAATATTTTCGTTCCCCATGTTATGCTCCAGCGCCTCCTTGTAATGCGCTATAGCCTGCTGATGATCACCCATTCCTTGGTAACTAAGTCCAATATTATAAAGGACTTCATCTTTCTCCTCTATAAAAGGTAAGGCCGCCTCAAAACTCTCAATTGCACCCCTGTATTCAGAAGTAATAGCATAGATCGTTCCAAGCTGCATTAGCAAATCGGGATCATTTGGGTGGTAAGAAAGCCCATCTTGAAGAGCCTCAATCGCTCGCTGAGGATGATTCAATTTTACTTGTATATCCGCCTTCTCTGAGATTAGATCAGCAGAGAACGGAAATTGATTTGTCCCAAGTTCAGCGGCCTTTAAGGCCATTTTCAGTTTATCCTGATCTAAATAATAAGTGATGATATTGACAAAGGACTCCTCATCAAAGTAGTATGTACTCTTGGCTTTAAGGAAGGATTCGAACTTTCTTACTAACTCTCTGACTTCCTTTTTTTTATGATCTTCCTGCATAAACTAATAACCAAATGACAACATCAATGAATACTGAAATTAACTTTTTAGAGTTCATGAAATATGTGGAAAACGTGAATTTTTTCCACAGACGCGAATCAGTACAACCAGATTTACTAACTCAGAAAGGACAAAAATCGATTCTTTTTATTTGAATCTTCATCATAGTAACCGTAACCATAGGAACCATAGCCGTATCCGTATCCATAACTTTGTGCCCCTCTCACACCATTGAAGATTACAGCAAGCCCTTTAAACTCTCCCAACGCCCTTAAATCCTCAAGGTTTCGGATAAAGCCGCGTTTAGAATAATTGGCCCTTACAGAATAAAATTGTAGATCAGCCTTTTTCATAACCATAACTGCATCACTTACTAAACCTACAGGGGGAGTATCCAAAATGATTAAATCATAATCTGATTTCAGCTTTCCCATGAGATCTTGAAATTTCTCACTCAATATCAATTCTGAAGGATTGGGGGGCAATGGACCAGCAGGAATATAATCAAGACCTTCACGACCAGATGAAAGTATGGATTTTTCATATTCAGAAGTCCCTGAAAGAAAGGTGCTTACACCCAATTCTGCAGGAGGTTGCTCAAAAGCAATATGCACTTTGGGTCTTCTCATATCCAGATCAACCAAGCATACTTTCTTCCCAGCTGCGGCGAGAATCGCTCCGAAATTTACAGCAATAAAGGTCTTACCCTCCCCACTAATGGTTGATGTAATAGAGATAATCTTTGTTTCATTTCCTCTACCCAAAAACTCCATATTAGTTCTTATTGACCTTAAAGATTCACTTAAGGCAGATTTGGAGTTTGGAGCAACGACCAACTTCGTCACCTGAAGTTTGTTTTTAGTGTAAAAGGGGATTGATCCTACAATCGGAGTTTGAGTCAAACCCTCCAGCTCCTTGACACTGGTTATATCAGTATTAAGTAAAAATCGAACTACTATGAAAAGAAAGGAGGATATCAAAGCTGCGGCAATACCTCCTCCCATAATAGGTAGCTTTTTAGGGCTTATCGCGCCTCCAGGAAGAGAAGCTGGACTTAGAAGTACTCCATCGGTTACTGTTCCAGCTTTAGTTAATTCCAACTGCATTTTCGTTTGGCGAAGGTTCTGCAAGAAAGATTCCTGTAAGGAGTAAAGTCTTCTGTTCTTATTGAATGCCGTCCCCATGGACGGCAATTCCGCAAAACTACTTTCAAGATCATCTTTCCTATCTTCCAGCCTTCTCATTGACTCGTAGAGGGCTTGTTTATATCTACTGATTACACCGGAAAGTTCTTCTTTAGCCAATGAAATATCTAAATCTAAATTTTGAATAATTGAAGTTTTTTCATTGTATGAGCGCAGCTTTTCCTCCCTCAAATCCACTGCTTGCGTATAGTCCGAGATAGCCCCTCCGATGAAATTTGGAAGTAGGGATAAAGTGAATGCATCCAATTGAATACTGGCACTTGAGTCTAACCTGGAACTAATTTCCTCAACCTGTATGATCCTTTCCCCAATGTTGAATCGCTGAGAATCCAATGCCGTTAACTGAGCAATTGTCCTTGCGATATCACCTTCTAAGCTCAAGGTCCTGTTTTCAATTGTAAAATCCTCAAAGTAAATTTCAAATTCTTGGATTTTTTCTTCTGTTTCAGTGATTTGCTTGTCAATAAAATTTATTTTCTGATCTATAGTTCGATTCTTCGCTTCTTTAGTGTATTCCAGATATAGCGTATCCATTGCCAAAAGAAAGTCACGAGCCTTCAGGCGATTATAGTCCTGAAGTGTAATTCGGATTGTCATGGCGTTGTAGTTCTCTGGGACAACTCGAGTTCTACTCATGAAATAATTAGCAACCGCTGACTTGCTGTTGATAATAAAGAAGTATGATCCTTCGGACTCACCTTTCGAAAAATGGGACGTCTTGTCAATCTTAAAATCAAAGTCTGTGCCGTTGATCTCCTCGCCAAACTTATACGTCCCTAAATCTTGCTTCAAGGAAGGAATGGCCAAACTAAATGTAAATTCATCTAGAATCTGCAAGTCAATAGATCTGTTGTAGATAGAAGGGTGCTTGATATTATAGGATACGACAAAAGGAGAATTTCCATATCTTTCATCTGTCAGGTATCTTCCATAGTAATGGTAAGAAATATCGTAATTGACAGCATCTGCAACCTTCGAAAGAAAAAGAGGAGATCTCAATATTTCAATCTCACCTGAGATGTTCGAAAGATCCTGCTGTAGCCTCCCGTTATTTACCAAACCTAAAGTATTGGCTTCATTCTCAAATTCCAGCTTAATCAAGGAACTTGATTCATACAGGGGTTTTGTATATCTAACAATTAGATAGGAAATAGACGCACCTAGAAAAAGCAACAGAATTACCCAAATAACACTCTTTCGTAGCACCTGAAGAAATTTTCCCAAGTCAAATGAGTCAAGTGGGGACCCATCTATTTTTCTACTTTGAGTGGTGGTTTCCAAAGTATTAGTTATTGTTTTCTGTTAAGTTATCTATCAACAAAACGAATGCAATTAAGCTTGTGGTCGCAGAAAGGACCGGTGTAATATCACGCAAGGCTTCAAAGAACGTCCTCCTCCAAGGTTCAATGTAAATCACATCGCCTGGCTCTATTGGTATGATACTACGTTTCATGCCCTTAACAGTATTCAAATCCACTACAAAAACCTCGGGATTCAACAGGTCTCCTCTAATCACCTTGATGTTATGAGCTCGGGCACCAAAATCCACACCTCCGGAAATTGCTACTACTTCCAGCAATGACATGTTCTCATTCGAAAGCGGTATTATCTGACCTCCATTTGCTCCAAGAACAATAACCCTCTTATTATTGAAAGTAAGCCTGGCAAAGGAACCCTTATAATATTCATCAAAAGCCTCCTCAACCTTCTTTTCGGCCTCGTCAATGGTTAGTCCATTTAACTCTAGTTTGCCAACAATAGGAATCTTCACAAATCCATCCTGTTGCACCAAATAATTAAAAAAGCCATTATTCTGAAATTGACCCTGACCCTGAAATTCCAGGTTGGGGTCAATTATGCGTTCTCCATCATTTGTAAAGACATCAATAGTTAAGATATCATCTATCTGAATAATGTAATTTTTTTCTACTCTTTGCACCTCATCAACCAAGCTGGCTTCTTCTCCATCAAGACGAAACATAATATCCTGCTTATATACTTTGCAGGAGATAAGACCAACAGTGATGAATATGATAAAAATTTGTTTCAAATTCTGAGCTTCTGAGGCGCAAAAATACTCAGATTGAATAAAAAATGTTTGTTACAAACGATTATGCATCGCTCTTATAACCTCCTTGTAGGCGCCAATTATAAGCCTCTCATCGAATTTCTTTTCAATTACACTCCTGCTTCTTATCTGCATATTTTCGATCTCATCTTGACTCAATGCAAGGTATTGGAAAATGGCTGCGGCTAAGCTTTCTGCATTTTTCGCCTCAGCAAGAAACCCATTTTCACCATCTTGAACTACGTGATGACACCCCGGTACATCCGTAGTAATGAGTACTTTGCCCATGGCACCACCTTCTAGCAATGTTCTTGGAGTGCCCTCTCTATAAGATGGAAGTACAATTACGTCGGCCTTCGAGATCATCTCAACCATATTATCAGACGTGCCTAAATATTGTAGAATACCCTCGTCTTCCCATCCACTCATCTCATTAACAGATGCTGATCTCTTATCATTCTTGTCCCATCTACCAAGCAAATGAAATTGGCAATTCGGATATCTCTGAAGAACTATTCTGGCTGCCTCTACATATTCATAGATCCCTTTTTCCACCATGGGCCTTCCTATCATTAAAAAAATCGGATCACTATTTACAATCCTTCTAGGCTGAAATTGAGTTAAATCAACTCCCGAGCCGTTCAATAGAGATGTATTACCCGTAATTCTTACTTTGGAGGTAAATAGCTCCTGATCTTCATCATTCTGAAAGAAAACATGATCTGCCTTCCCAACAGAGATTCGGTATAGCAAGATCGCAACGCGGGAAATCACCGTTCTTTTTATAAAGACAGTACCTAAACCGCTTACATTGCATACAACAGGTATTTTAATTAGACGACAAGCCAGGGATCCATAGATATTGGGCTTGATAGTGTAGGTCAATAAAATATCGAGCTTGCAGGAGCTAATGATTCGGCAAAGTCTTAAAAAAACTAATAAATCACTTAATGGATTGATGCCACTTACCTTCATAGGGAGCTCTGCATAAGTGCATCCTAATTCCTGAAGTCTATGCACGTACTCATCACGAGGAGCAACAGCTACTACTTCATGACCATCATCCAAAAGAGCCTTGACAATTCCTCTTCTGAAGTTGTAGATATTCCAAGCGGTGTTAATACAAATGCCAATACGCATACTTTAACCAAAGAAACAAAACTCCGAGGAACCTGAAACTGTGCATTTTTGTATTTCATTTTCATTCATGAAAGAATATGATTGAGACGAAAAGAAAACGAGAGAGAGGCATATTGGTGGCCGTCCCAAGCAAACGCCTGGAGGAATGGAAAATAGAAGAATATCTAGATGAATTAGGTTTTTTAAGCCAAACTCTCGAAATAGATATAGAAAAAAGTTTTGTGCAAAGGCTGGAAACGCCGGATACAAGAACGTTCGTTGGAAAAGGAAAGCTAGAAGAGATAAGTATTTATGTAAAAGCCGAGAAGGTCGATGTAATCATATTCGATGATGATTTATCTCC
This sequence comes from uncultured Roseivirgaceae bacterium, assembly GCA_964653795.1. Taxonomy (GTDB): domain Bacteria; phylum Bacteroidota; class Bacteroidia; order Cytophagales; family Cyclobacteriaceae; genus JAWPMT01. The sequence goes on from CAZZHO010000073.1 coordinate 13,657, forward strand.
TTCGCAACTTCGTAATCTGGAGAAGGAACTCAAAGTGAAGATCTATGACCGAAGCTTGCTGATATTAGACATCTTTTTGAAACGGGCAAAAACGTCTCAAGCTAAAACACAAGTTGAATTAGCAAGATTTCAATACCTACTACCAAGGTTGACAAGAATGTGGACTCACCTCGAGCGGCAAAGAGGAGGCACAAGTACAAGAGGTGGAGCAGGTGAAAAGGAAATAGAAACTGACAGAAGGATCATTAGAGACCGCATTACGCTTTTGCGGAAGCAACTCGACAAGGTAGAAAGACAAGCTGCGACCAGGCGAAAATCAAGAGATGGAATTGTAAGGGTAGCGCTCGTGGGATACACAAACGCCGGTAAGTCGACTTTAATGAGGTTACTCAGTAAAGAAAAAGTCTACGCCAAAGACGAGTTATTCGCAACTGTAGATTCAACAGTTCGAAAAGTTGTCATTAACAGCATCCCATTTTTACTGAGTGATACAGTCGGTTTTATAAGGAAATTACCGCACAACCTGATTGAATCTTTTAAATCCACACTAGCAGAGGTCAAAGAGGCTGACATCCTATTACATGTTATCGACTTAAGCAATCCCGCTTATGAAGATCATGTAAGGGTAGTCGAAAAAACACTTGAGGAGATCGGGGGTTCACAGATTCCGACACTTAAAATCTATAATAAAATTGATGCTTTACCAGAAGATTCGGACAAGCCAAATTCAGGTGAACAAACACTATTTATTTCCGCCAAAGAGAAAACTAATATTGAAAAACTGCGAGAAACCATTTTCAACAAAGTGAGCGCAGAGCATCAAAAAATCTATCCAAACTACTTACAGGCACAGACTTACGAATTTTAGAATTGGTTGACACGCCTTGTTAGCATCACGACATTGGTTATCTTCGCGATCCCAAGATTTTGGTCCCGTAGTTCAATGGATAGAATAGAAGTTTCCTAAACTTTAGATGCAGGTTCGATTCCTGCCGGGACTACTTTTTAATTTTGCACTCTTAAAAACTCTAAATTCTGGCATTCGGAAAGCCCTTGAGCCCTTCAAGATGAATACTGCTGTAAACCTCTTCAATCCTCTTTCTTTGGAGGCTTGCTGCTTTTTATTAAAATCAAATCCTCTTTACGAGAATTACTATCAGGAAACTGAAAACTGAAAAAATAAAATCCCCTTAAATCTTTAAGAACTTTGAAATAATAATAGAAATAGTGCGCAAAATCAGGAATAAACTCATCTATCGGATTCTTTTTCCCACTTGGAGTTGTATAGTGAGTATGCTTAAAAGTCTTAGGGTCTAATTCTATGCACTTTGCCATTCCTTTCTCCGTAACTTTCCCCAAAGTCCTCTTCTCCAATTTTCCATTTGATCTTAGAACAAGAATAGCATTATTCTTGGCAAAATTCTGCGCGTTTACAAGAAACTGATTACCACCTAGATGGTTTATGATGAATTTAAGTTTACCATCAAGAGACGGTTTACCATCATTATCAAGAACATCAACAAAAGAAACATAGATTGCCAATGCTGTAGGAATATTAGAATGCTGAGTCCATTTTCCAATACTCAAGTCTGGAGTTTTATTATTGGCAGTCAGCAGGTTCAAATCTTCATCCACAAAGCCGACATCATCCCTCGCTGGCAGTGACATCTCTAATTCCGGATCAATCAAATCTGGTATCTTCCAATCAAAAGTGTCCTCGCTTACGCCCCAGATTTCGTCTAATAAATCATCGATTGTCTCACTGATTATATCATTCATAAACTCTCGTGCTTCCCAGCTTTGGGTCAAAATCTCACTTTCGGCCCTGGCAATATCAAAACTGCTTCTGGGCTTGCTAGATGAACCTATTGGCTCCAAATGGGCTTTCTCCGCTTCTTTACCGAAGCTCAGTAACCAAACAAAAAACTCCCATACCTTTTCTCCCGCCCATACTACAGCATCGACTAAAGAAAATCCATTCTCCTCCGCTGCCTCGGGATGAAGACCAGAGGGATCTCGGTAAACCAAAGGATTATTATAGACATAGGCATATCGGTTGATCAAAGACTTTTGCTCCTTTGGTGTACCGATATAGGCATCGGGCTGAATGAATCTACCCAACTTTGGGTCATAGTGTCGCTTTCTATAAAAGTATAAGCCACTTTCTTTATCCAGTTCTCGACCTGTATATTTCAGGTCATTATGTAGTTCTCCACTTTCTGATATTATAGATCCAAACTCATCATACACATAGGACGCTACCCTTTCACCAGCAGTATTCAAAACCCCGGTAATACTACCTTGTCGGTCCTTTTGGAAATAATACACCTCCCGACCATCTATAAACCCAAGCCATGAGTCCATGGATTGACCACTAAGGTATTGGCGAACAATCTCACCACTATCATTCAACTCAAACAATAAGTTATGACCATCATATACCCACCTCTGATTTATATTTCGATCGGGCTCTTCGGGAAAGCTTACTTCTTTAGCTATTCTCCTTTGTGAGGCATCGTATCTATAGGTTGCTTCCAAAACCAGATTCTCTGCCTGGCCTTTATATCGACAATATCTGACCAATTGACCTTGTACACTGTATTCATAAGTGTGGCGCTCGGCATTATCATGGGAAAATTTCTCTTTTAAGCGACCGCACTCGTCCCATTCATATTTATAAGTAGGGCAAGAAAGCAAAAGAAACCCTGCTTCATCATAGCTATATGCTCCAGCAGGCCCCGATACCCGATTACCCAATGCATCGTATTCGAAAACTCTCTTAACTTCTTCAACTTCGATAGTTACTAATTGAGCCCTTTGATCATAGGTATAAACTAATTCCTCGGTGCCCTTATTTATCCTTGTAGGATAGCCTGCCCCATTGTGCTGGACGTTCCATGCTTCGGAAACACCTGTCTCATAGTCTGTCGAAACACTTTTAACCCGGCCAGCAGTATCATAGTGTATCTGACTAGTGTATGCACTTTTTCCAGTGACTTGCTCCAAACGCATATTTTCGTCGTATTGAAAGTCCATCTCGAAACTATCACAGACAATTCTTGCCAACTGACCTTCTGGATGATATTCATACAAAACTTCTTCTCCGTCGGACTTGATGCGCTCCAATCGATCTAAAGAATCGAATTGATACAAAACCTCAAATGAATAGTCATCGATGATTTGTAGTTGACTGACTTTACGACCTACTTCGTCGATTTCATTTACAAAAGCACCCCAATCATGTACACCAGATCTTACATCGCCCCCTTCGAAAAATGTGTGAGCATGATTGGCATTCTTACCCTCTTGGGCCATCATAGTAGGGGAATACCATTCTTTTCTGAGTTCTTTACCATCAGGGTAGAGTACGCGAACAAGTCGATCTCCCCAATCGTACTGAAAAACCCATCTACTTCCATTGGGATAATCCAAACCTACCATGCGATTGCGCTCGTCGTATCGCATTTCAATTGCAACACCTGCTTCAGTAATAACCTGCTTCAGATTTGCCTGATGATCATAAATGTATTTTACCTCGCTTCCTCCTTCTGTTGAGCTTTTGAGTCGGTTCATTGAGTCATAAGAGAAAGTGGTTACTAAATCGCCATTTCGCTCTTCCGTGATATTGCCGGAATTATCACGCTTCAATTTTGTTTTTAAATACCCCTTGACTTCCTCTACCAGATTGCCGTACCGATCATAATCGAATTGACTTTCAACCCCCTTTTTCCATTTCTTTGTCAACTGCCCTCGACGCCCATAAGTCATCTTTGAGATGTCATAAAACCTACCTTCTATTTCCAATTTGGACGCTATTTGATTTCCTTTTGAATCGTATTCAGAATGCGATGACATCCCCAATTGATTTTTCTCCAGAATCTTTTGTCCTTCCTCGTTATAAAAAGACTCGATGACCTTACCAGTAAAAGTGTCTTCAATTCGAATGATATCGCCTTGCTGATTGTACTCCCGAATTTGTACCGAACCGGAAGGACGGGTAATACGCTCCGGAAGCCTCAAGGCATTGTATTGGATCTTGATGCTGTTTCCTCCTGATGATATAAATTCAGTAAGACGTCCATGTTCCAGACTAATGATACGTTCTTCACCATCTGCTTGTACACTGGTATAATTTTGATAAGCTACCAGTGCCTCTTGATTTTGCTGATCCAGGTTGCCTGCACTTAGGTCGTCTGGGCGATTTATTTCCACCAACCGACCATTGACCGACCTTGAAATCAACCTTCCGAAATCGTTGTATTGATAGCTAACCTCAGCAGTATCACCGTATTTCAATTGAAGGAGGCGTCCATCAGGATCATAAGCAAGGCTTAATTTTGAACCATCTGTCTGCTCTACAGTCGAAAGCTTACCATCCTGCATCTGAAAAAGGGTCTCTCGCTCTAGATGATCTACAACCTTAGTTAGATAGCCACTTTCGTTATACTGAAACTTGATAAAAGCTCCTAAAGGATAATCCACCTCCAATAGCCGATAACCGTCATACTTATAAGTGGTTTTGTTACCATTTCGATCAGCAGTGGCTATGTTTCTACCCTGTTTATCAAATTCAACCTTAGACCCGTTCTTATACTTCTTCACCCACTCACCTGATCGCTCACGAGTCAGCGTAGCTTGAAAATATCCCAGTGGAGGAAAATACTCGGTTTTACTAAAATGTCCGCAAGTATTGAAACTGACCATGCGTAGGCTCTTATTGGCCGGATCATTTATCAATAGATTTCCGTCTTTATCAGTAGCTATACAATTTGGATCTCCCAATGAAGCCTTTAAGGCAGGAGCATCATCATTAGGGAAACCTGCCTCGCCATTCCCCGCAACCGTATCTATGAAGCCATCGGGAGAGACCACCATAACCCGATGCTGGCTAGGGATCGTCACAAAAACTTCACCAGACAATCCTGATGCTAATGAGGTAGCTCCCCTCAATTTAAAAAACCTGGCATCCACACCAGTATCGAGCGTTCCAGTCCCGGGTATGGGTGCTCCCCCTAGATGAGAATAAAACCCCTTGCGATCTACCTTGCCAATGCACTGCTGACCTTGTCCTATATGAAACAAGAAAATAGTTTCTTTCTTCTTGTTAATGACCACATCGATCGGTTCTGGTATCGCATTCTTTTTAGCATCTCGGATAAGTGGATCGTAACCAGAATTTCTACCGTCTCCGGCAACAGTCGTTAGCTCACCAGTTTCAAAATCCATTGATCTGACACGGTGATTCCCGGTCTCCGCAAAGCATAGTCTATTGCGATGATCTATAGCCAGTCCACCTGGGGTATCTATTTCTACTCTCGTCAGATTTCCAGATGCTTGATCTTTATAGATGCCATCAGGAGTGAACCCTTTGACGGTATAGATGCCATAGGTCACCCCTGATACGGCGATCCTTTCTTTGTATGCAGCAATCCATTTAGCTTCTTCTTCCGGTAGATTGATCACATTATCCTGATCATCGTAATAAGTGAAATTTTGATCGAGACCACCGTGATATCGGTAATCCAAAGGGCCCATGACCACCTCCATGCGATCGCTGACATCATTTATACTACCAGACCCATAGTTCGCAAACCGAAAAGGATCACTGATATATCCTTTTAAGCTAATCCTGTAAATATGATGGGTATTTGCATCGGCAATAAAAAGCTCACCAGCTTCTCTTTCCACCATGCCGGAAATCCTGGATCCTGAAGGTCCGTTGTAGTATTCTTCACGTTCGAAACGTTCGACAACATTCTCACCCATGTAGAGAGTCTGCTCGTTTTGACTAGTAGGATGCCGATAATACCTGTACCTGGCCCTAATCATATATTTAGCCGGAGGTCTAAATGGTGGCACACCCCAAAGGTCTTCTTCACCATTTTCGGAAAAAACCCTTAAACTATGTTCCCTGTATGGTGGGAAGCCTAGTACCTCCTCATAAAGGTTATGAAAGTATCTCGGGCCCCAATAATGAATATATATCCATGAGTAAAGGCCCCACTTCAGACGTCTATCGTCAGAACCGTGAAAACCTACCACTCGTTTGTAGATCTCATCGATTTCTCCATGGCCTGGCGATGCTCCAACGGTTCTCTCATATATGTAGATAATCCAGTCATTGCTTCTACCAAAACTCATCTCCTCCTTGAGCCCAAAAAAGAGGTCAACGGCAATGCACATCAGATATTCATAATGGAGTTCCGGATGCCGCGCAAAGGTTTCAATGTCCCCCAGATCCAGCGTGAGCTTGCTGAAATGCTCCGTCAACTCTGCATCAGAAGGGGGTCTGTCCAAGGCCATATTGTATTGCTCAGTGATTAGGAACCTCAAATAGCCATCCTGATAAATAGTCTTGAAAATGGGATAAGTATCCCAGTTACCATTTGAAGTCTTCTTGTAATCGATTTTGGGATGAGTCAACCATTGCTCCAGAAGTTCCTCACTAACTGATGCTGGCTTTAATACTTTGAATAAAACACGCTTCAAATCCTCCTTCTCCGGGTACATTATGCTGAAAGCAGCCGACCCGAATAATGTGGCAATATTGCTGATAAGATCAATTGTTGTTCCTTTGCTCAGCCATTCGTTTCCGGTTTTTGAAATAGCATAAATCTTATCTTGTTTACCGCTATAAGTTATGTACTTGAGGTAAGCATACCCAACTCTTTGTATCCTATTGGAAACAGTAAAAACCTGTTTGCCTTCGGGGCCAATCGTGAGCACCTGGTTTCGTCCTATAGGTACTAGCTCATGTTGCTCTTCTAATTTCCACCCTGCGCCGAATGGGCTTTTGGAAAGGTTGTGAATTATGGTTTGGCCGGCTTGCTCGTTCATCAAATAGTCAAGTGGTCCTCCATAGCTGTAGTTAGATTCAAAATGAGGCCCTTTTCTACGGAGTGTATACGCCTTTCGTAACACTCCCACTAGTTTTTCGAGCTCCTTCTTTTTCTCTCCCTCGGAACGCTCAATCATCCATTCTATGGCCGATACATCGAAGTGTCCTTTCTTAGCCCTTTCATGATATTGGATGTGCCGATAAGATCTCCCCTGTACCTCGAAGCTACCTATCCAGGAGTACAAGCCTGTTGGATAAAAAGAGCCGTCAGGCAAGAGGGGTTTGAGATGATAGCTCAGTAACATATCTTCTGGCAGTCGAGGGAAAGTGGATCTGGTGTCTTCTTCCCCAGGCATCGGCTTAGGGCCAATAGCAGTATCAGGTCCTAATAGAGTAAACGGACCGGTCTCCAGATCAGAAAAGAGATATCGCCCTGTAATAGACTCTGGCCAGATGGCATACTTCTCCATCAAAGACAAAGACATATCTATCTCATACAAACGAGTTATCGACTCTTGCTTCGCATAGTTTTCAAGCACGAATTTGAATTGAGACCCAAAAGTTCCCCCATACCACATGCTGTCAGGAAAAGGAAGATGTGGTGCATCTACCTCCGCAGGTAGGTAGGTCACAAATGAATACCTGGGATCACCCAATTCTTCATTGTAATACTCCTGCCCTACATGATCTCGGTAACCCTTGAGCCAAAAAGAGTATTCAGCAAAGTATTCGACTCTTTTCGCATAAGCCTCCTGGTTAATATGAATACTATCAATAAGTCTACTGGAAGTGGTAATATCTTTCATACCACGAAAAACTGCTGACATATGAACTGTTGGAGCTGCGGCCAAACTGCTATAAACCAGTCTTGGATCAAAAGGGCGATTTAGAAGTCTAAACCCAGGCAATCTGATGGAAGCCTTGCTTCCTCCTTTTACGGCATC
>CAZZHO010000074.1:0-21229 GCA_964653795.1 uncultured Roseivirgaceae bacterium
CCCCTTGCTTAGTAGCATCGATCAATAGTTCCGCCTTGTTTATATACACAAACCATGAGAAAATGACGGAGGCGCCAATGACCAATGAATTGAGTGCACCTAGTTGAATTTGTCTAAGTCTGTTTTTGTATTGAAAAATAGAGATGAGCGCGATGGCCGCACCAGCGAAGAAAAAGAAGGAAATGTATACTGAGGATTTGGAATTGTACAACTCTCCTCTGGATCCATCCTCATTTATCTTTTCGTATCTAAGTTCATATACGTTCAATTCAGCTCGCTCTAACTTTTCAGCACTGACCTCTGACCAGATAGGAAAGAATAGTGCTGCCATCAAAGCAACTGCTGCCAACAAAAGAAGTACCGATTGAACTCGCTGTATCATAAGATTGAATTATTCGGCAAAAATAAAAGAGTACTTCGAACCCGTATGGTGATTTTCTCGGCACTGAAAATTCTACAGATTTGCGATTGATGAGATACTTTCTTGACATTGCCTACAGAGGCACTCATTATCATGGCTGGCAAGAGCAGGAAAATGCTATTTCTGTCCAAGAGACACTGAACAAGGCACTCTCAAAAATCTCGGGTTTGGAAATTAAATGCGTAGGAAGCGGCAGGACAGATACGGGTGTTCATGCAAGTCAGCAAATTGTACATTTTGATATTGCAAAAAACATCGATACCAACAAGTTTTTGTACCAGTTGAATTCAGTGCTGCCTTCCGATATCGCTGGAAACTCGATTAGAAGGGTAACCGATGACGCCCACGCACGATTTGATGCGACGAAAAGAACCTACAACTATTTCATTCATCAAAAAAAAGATCCATTCAAAGAAGGGTTATCCTATTTTTTTTCAAGCGAAATAGATGTTGTTACAATCAATGAAAGTCTGACAATTCTGAAAAATCACACTGATTTTGAATCCTTTAGTAAGGCAAAGACCGAGGTAAACAACTTTAATTGTGAGATCTCTGAGGCTGAATGGCAGGCCACAGAAAATGGCTGGTTTTTTTATATATCTGCCAACAGATTCCTTCGAGGAATGGTCAGAACCATAGTCGGCACCATGCTGGATATTGGCCAAGGAAAACTTTCTCCTGCTGATTTGCATTTAATACTAAATCAAAAAGATAGAAAAGCAGCCGGAAGGTCCGTTGCGGCTCATGGACTCTACCTATCTGAAGTAGCATATCCTGAAGAAATCTATATAAATCCATAAATGGAAAAAGAGAAGGCAGTAAGCGGTAAAATTGTTGATTTCAGTATCCTCAGGAGGCTTTTCGCCTTTGCGAAACCCTATATCAAGCAGTTTTATTTTCTTGTATTTCTGACGATATCATTGGCGCTATTGGTAGCCTGCAGGCCATATCTCATACAGTTGACCATTGATGACAACATCGCCAATGGCGACTTACCTGGTCTATTGAATATGATCATCATCCTGGTAGTATTATTGACTTTCCAGGCGATCGTCCAATACTTACATACCTATTTCTCCGGTTGGTTAGGACAGCATATCATAAGAGATATTCGGGTCAAATTGTATCGACACCTACAGCAGCTTCGACTAAAATTCTTCGATAAAACTCCCATAGGCAGATTGGTTACGAGAAACGTATCCGATATTGAAACCCTTGCCGAGGTATTTAGTCAAGGTATAGCGGCCATGATTGGTGACCTTTTGCAAATTGGCGTCATCCTCGGGATCATGTTTTACATGGATTGGCGCTTGACACTAGTAAGCCTTTCCACTTTACCAATTCTTCTTTTCGCTACTTATGTTTTTAAGGAGAAAATCAAGTACGCTTTCAATGAGGTAAGGACAGCCGTATCCAATCTGAACTCTTTCGTGCAGGAACACATCACCGGTATGAACATCGTACAGATTTTCAATAGTGAAAAAGAAGAGTATCGAAAATTCAAAGAGATCAATGAAGAGCACCGGAAGGCGAACTTAAAATCGGTAATGTACTATTCCATTTACTTTCCGGTGGCGGAAGTAATTCAGGCCATTGGGATCGGGTTGATTGTTTGGTATGGTTCTGGTGGAGTGATCGAAGATAAGCTGACTTTAGGGACCCTAATAGCCTTCATCATGTATATACAGATGTTCTTCAGGCCCATACGGATGATCGCGGATCGTTTCAATACCCTTCAAATGGGTATCGTTTCTTCTAACAGGATCATGAATCTACTAGATAGTGAAGAGCACATTTCTGATAATGGCGAGACCAAAGTTGAAAGTGTCGAAGGAAATGTAAATTTTGACAAAGTATGGTTCGCCTACAACGAGGAAGATTGGGTGCTGAAAGACATCAGCTTTGAAGTAAAAAAAGGTGAAACACTGGCATTAGTTGGCGCGACAGGAGCAGGTAAATCATCTATAATCAATCTGCTCAACCGATTTTATGAAATTAATAGAGGAACCATCAGCCTGGACGGAATCCCTGTGCAGGATTATGATCTCGAAAATCTAAGAAAGCATATAGCGGTAGTCCTTCAGGATGTATTCTTGTTCTCGGATACCATTTACAACAATATCACCCTAAGAAACAATGAAATAAGTAGAGACAAAGTAATGGAAGCTGCGGAGTTGGTTGGCGCAAAGAGTTTCATTGAAAAATTGCCTGGTGGTTTCGATTATAATGTCATGGAGAGGGGTGCAACTCTATCCGTGGGGCAAAGACAACTTATCTCTTTCGTCCGTGCCATGGTTTATGATCCAAGGCTCATAGTACTGGACGAAGCAACATCGTCGGTAGACTCTGAGACGGAGGAGCTTATCCAGTCAGCCATCCAAAAATTGATGAAAGGTCGTACATCCATTGTAATTGCTCACAGATTATCCACCATTCAGGATGCTGACCAAATCCTCGTTTTAGACAAAGGAGAAATTGTAGAAAGAGGCAAACACGAGGGATTGTTGAAGGAAGATGGCTATTACGCCAAACTTCATGAAATGCAGTACAAAGAAGTACTCAGTGCCTAACGATGAAGAAAGTTCCTAGGCTTGATTATTCTAACTTATTTTGCACTCGACAACACTCACGCCCCTTAAATGAGTAAAGTACTAATCATAGGCGCCGGAGGTCAATTGGGCTCCGAATTATGTGCGGCATTGGCGCAAAAGCATGGCACAGCCAACATCCTAGCAACGGATATTAGGGCATTGGAAAGGCCCTATCCCACTGGAGTTTTAGATGTGATGGATAGCGATGCATTGGCAGAGGCTGTGAAATCAAATGGTATCGAGGAAATCTACCACCTAGCTGCAGTGTTATCAGCCAAAGGGGAAGAAGTACCACAGAAGGCATGGGATATTAACATGCAGAGCCTTATCAATGTGCTTGAAGTAGCACGATCATTCAAAACGAAAATCTTCTGGCCAAGTTCCATTGCGGTATTTGGTCCTGATACCCCCAAGCTGAATACCCCACAACATACCGTGCTAAATCCAACCACTATTTACGGTATTAGCAAGCTCGCCGGTGAGCGATGGTGCCACTATTACCATTTAAAATATGGAGTGGATGTCAGAAGTATTAGGTACCCTGGCCTGATTGGCTACAAGGGTAAACCGGGAGGAGGCACTACCGATTACGCTGTTGATATTTTTTGGAAGGCCATTGATAACGAGCCTTTCGAGTGCTTTCTAGGGGAAGATAGCATGTTACCCATGATGTACATGGACGATGCTATTGCGGCCACTATTCAGCTCATGGATGCCGCCCCAGAGAATGTCAAAATACGCTCAAGCTATAATGTAGCAGCTATGAGTTTCACTCCGGAAGATATATCTAAGGAGATCCAGAAAGACTTCCCGAACTTTCACATTACCTATAAACCAGATTTCCGTCAAGAGATAGCGGACAGTTGGCCAGATAGCATCGACGACAAGTTGGCGAGGGAACATTGGGGCTGGAGGCATGCGTTTGATCTTCAGAAGATGACATCTCACATATTGGAAAATATTCGTCAGCCGGACTCGGTATGAGCGTCCTTGACCAAGAATAGTAATTCGTATAACTTCACTATATAATTCTTAAGCAAGCCAATGGCCGAGTTTGAAAACCTACTGACCGAACGAGAAGGAGATGTTTTAACCATTACCATCAATCGGGAGTCTAAGCTTAATGCACTAAATCAAGGCACTCTGACTGAAATCAAAGAAGTATTTCAGGAAATCTATGATGATGAAGCACTACGAGGTGTAATTATCACTGGCGCCGGTGAGAAGGCATTCGTGGCAGGTGCTGATATATCAGAATTCTTGGATGTAAATGAAATGAACGGCCGCAAGTTTTCAGAAGCTGGCCAGGAGATTTTCCAAATGATTGAGGATTGTCACTGTCCTGTCATCGCTGTAGTAAGTGGTTTTGCCTTAGGTGGTGGTTGCGAATTGGCTATGGCCTGCCATATGCGAGTGGTAACTGAAAAAACCAAATTTGGGCAACCCGAGGTGAATCTTGGTATTATTCCGGGATACGGAGGAACACAGCGTCTTACCCAATTGATTGGAAAGGGTCGAGCCTTTGAATATTCCATGACTGGCGGCATGATAGATGCTCAGCAAGCGCTCAGTTTTGGGTTAGCGAACTACATAGAGGAAGATAAGGAAGGCGCATTGGTTAAGGCGAAGGAACTGTTGAGAGAGATTTCGTCAAAGGCGCCTAAAGCAATTGAAATGGTAATCGAAAGCATCAATTCCGTTTTTAAGGATGGTGAAAATGGCTATCAAGTGGAAGCCAATGCTTTTGCCAAGTGTTGTGGAACAGATGATTTTAAAGAAGGCGCCGATGCCTTTTTGAACAAAAGGAAACCACAATTCAAAGGAAGCTGATTATTGATCTAAAATGATAAAAAAACTACTCGGTGAAGCAGCCGTTTATGGACTGAGTAGTATACTAGGCCGTGCCGTAAATTTCCTTATGGTGCCTGTTTACACGGGAATTTTTCTTCCTGAAGAGTATGGCATTGTTACCGAGCTGTATGCGTACATGGCATTCTTCAACGTGCTATTCACCTATGGCATGGAAACAGCCTTCTTCAGATTCTCAACAAAGCACCCTGAAAAAAAGACTCATTTCTTCCATCTGGCCCAATCTTCTATTCTCTATTCATCCTTGATACTAGGAGGTGTTTTATGGGCTTTCTCAGATGGAATAGGCAAATTATTGGATTATCAGGGTCAGGGCTATGCCATCCAATGGCTTTCACTCGTATTATGCCTGGATGCCATTGTCGCCATTCCTTTTGCCAAACTGCGGCTGGATGGTAAAGCTGGAAAGTTTGCTGCCTTCAAACTTTCCAACATTCTAATAAACGTAGGACTCAACCTATTTTTCTTGTTACTCTGTCCGTTTTTAGTGGCTCAAGGATTGGGAAGCGATTGGATCTTCAAAATCTACGACCCTAACCTGGGAGTAGGCTATGTCTTCCTGAGTAACCTTTTGGCCAATAGCCTTTACATTCTCTTTTTCGCAAAGACGTGGAAAAGTCTCAAGCTTCAGTTACTAGGAGTAGAGTGGAGACAAATGCTGAACTATGCTTTACCACTTTTGATTCTGGGGTTTGCAGGCGTAGCCAACGAGATGCTCTCACGATCAATGCTCAAGCACCGCCTTCCTGATGATTTTTATAGCGACTTATCCAACCTCGCAGCACTAGGAATTTTTGGGGCTGTCTATAAGCTTGCCATTTTCATGACTTTGGTGGTACAAGCTTTCAAGTACGCCTATGAGCCTTTCTTTTTCGAAAAGGCTGAGGAAGAGGATTCGAAAGAGCTCAACGCAAAGGTCATGAGCAGCTTTATCGCTTTTGTCTGTTTGGGATGGATGTTACTATCCATGATCTTGCCGGAGATTGCGCCTATTTTTCTAAGAAACCCCTCTTATGTTCAAGGTATTCACATTGTTCCGCTACTTCTTGGTGCCGGCGTATTTCTAGGCATATTCTATAACCTATCAGTCTGGTACAAGCTAAGTAATAACAATTGGCTTGGTGCCTATATCAGCATAGGTGGCGCCTTAGGAACATTCGTACTCAACTGGGTCTTTATTCCAGTGTTTGGGTATTTAGCCTGTGCTTGGATAAGCCTGATTACCTATGGAGGTATGTGCATTGCGAGCTATACAATAGGAAAAAGGCACTACCCAATACCCTACCACATTACGAGAGCGATTATTTATCTAAGCCTTGCCTTAGGATTTGCATTACTAATGATCAACCAGTATCAACAATTGTGGTCCAGGTATTTGATTGGTTCAGTCGCGCTGCTAGCATTCGTCTTATTGGCTTTAAGGCAAGAAAAGTTGTTGGGATTCTTCCGCTTCAATAAGTAATGCGATATTTGCCAACTTAAATCATCGGGCGACGTTATCGTTAGAACTTCGAATGACGTCTGGCATTAAAATGCTAAAAAAATCCACACTTTTCCTTCTATTCATGTCGCTGTGTGTGTTAGTGGCGTACCCTCAAAGAGGCAAACGCAAAAACCGTACGCTGCGAGATATGACAGGTGATGCAGCGCTAAAGGCTGAATCCACCTTGATTGAAGCAGAAAAGCAACTGATACTCGAAAACTATGATAAAGCCTATGAGCTTTTTCTAGTGGCTGAAGAACTGAACCCTCAAAATGCGGCTGTTAATTTTAAGCTAGCGGAAGTTTTGGTAAAAAAAGGCGACCTGCAAAACGCCGCAGAATACGCCAAAAAGGCTCGCGTACAAGATCCTGACAATAAGTTTTACTACATTCAAAGTGCCGAGATAGCTCAAGGTTTAGGTAACATCGAAGAAGCCTCCAGGATATACGAGGAGATGATAGGTCGCATTCCTAAGGCCAAACAATATCTGTTTGACTTGGCGCTTCTCTACCAGTTTCAAAATAGATATGATGAGGCCCTTAAGACTTACGAAAGAGCAGAAAAACACTTTGGTCTTTCTGAATCTGTACTACTTGAGAAACAGAAAATTTATTTAAAACAAGGAGACCTGCCCTCCCTCATTAGTGCATGGGATCAGTTAATCTCCAAAAACCCTCAAGAGTATCGGTATTTCTTCCAACTCACTGAAATACTCATCAACAATGACCTATTGGATGAGGCTAAAAAACGGCTATTGCAATTCAAAGAGAATGAAGGAGAAAATGCCCAGATAGATCTATACCTGGCCAACGTAGAAAAAAAGCAGGGCAATTATGTTGAAGCATTGAAATTATTGGACTTCCCAATCCAGAGTGATGAGGTGGCACTTTCCGAAAAGCTCAAGCTCCTCACTAGCTTCCTGACAATGATGAAAGAGCCTGGTGTTTCTCCTGTTCTGGTAGAACTAACCAAAACTCTAACTAAAAAACATGATGACAGCTATCAGGCGCTGGCATTTTCCGGGGATGTGTTGTACCAATTGGGAGAAAAGCAGCAAGCCGTCGATAACTATTTAAAAGCAATCGCCTTAAGCCCTGGTAACTTCTCCATTTGGCAAAATACTATTAACCTCGAATTCCAACTCCAGCAATTCGATAGTGTCGTGGTACACGCTGAAAAGGCCTTGGAATATTTCCCCAACCAGGCCATTTTCTACTTTTTCAGTGGTGTAGGCCACTACGTGAAAAATGATTATGAATTTGCTGTACAAGCCTTAGAAACAGGAAAAAAATATACCTCTGATAATTCCTTATTAAGTGAATTCCACGGCCAATTAGGAGATGCTTACAATGGACTGGAAAAGTATCAGGAATCTTACGCCGCCTATGACAAAGCATTGTCCTACAACAGCAATAATGACCATGTGCTGAATAACTACAGTTACTACCTAAGCCTAAGAAACGAGAAAATGGACCAGGCACTGGCCATGTGTGAGAAGCTAATTGCCAAGCATCCCAACAATCCCACTTATCTCGACACGTACGGTTGGGTGCTTTATGTGACAGGGGATTTCAAAGGAGCTGAGAAGTTTTTGAAAAAGGCGATCGATCAAGATACTGAGGATGGCACCATCCTCGAACACTATGGCGATGTTTTATTTCGTTTGGGTGAAGAAGAAGAAGCTGTAAAGTATTGGGAGATGGCTAGCCAAACATCAGAGGCTTCAGAAAATATTGAAAGAAAAATCCGTGAAAGGAAAATTTACGAATAGAGCTCTAATGTTATTGGCTTTGGCATTCATTGCCTCAGCTTGTAACAAAGGTCTTGTAGGTTCTAAGAAAAGCCTGATTATTGATGAATTCGCTTTTGAGTATTTCACCGCTCGAGCGAAGGTCAATTACAACAATGGCAAGCAAAAAGTAAATGCTACTGCCAATATCAGAATGAAGAAAGACAGCATTATCTGGATGTCATTCTCGAAACTGGGCATAGAAGGAGTAAGATTAAAAGTCGACCGGGATTCCATTTACATTTTGGATAGGCTTCAGAAACGATATAGTCAAAGAAGCTTTACTCAGATTAGTAAAGAGCTCGATGTAGAAGTGGATTTCAATCTCCTGGAATCCGTGATGCTTGGCAACCTGATTTATCCATACTCCAAAGAGAAGCTTGCTAAGGAAGATGACTATATCAAATACAATCAGGTTTTGGAGAACTTCGTGTTTGATAATTATATAGGAGCCGAAACAAAGAAACTGGAGAAACTAGTGGTTAATGACAACCTCTCAAAGGCCACCATTTCAGTAAATTACGGAGAATTTCAGGCTATTGAAGATGAAGTTTTTCCATTCAATATTGCAGCTTCAGTGAAGTATGAAGATGAGTCTAAAGACGATATTCAAGTCAAAATCGGGTTCAGCAGAGCCCAGGTGCAGGAAAATCGCCTTAGTTTCCCTTTCAGCGCTCCTTCCAAATACAAGCGCATTTAGGCTACTATTCTTCCTGTTTTTAATTGGCGCCAGCTCCTCCCTTCTAGCCCAGAAGTCAAAAGGGCAGCTTGAGCTCGAGAAAAAGGAAAACCTTCGCCGAATCGCCCAAGCAGAAAAAATTCTCACTGAGACCCAATCAGAGAAAAAAGTTACGATTGGTCAGCTACAAGCAATTGATCAGCAGATAAAAGCAAGACAAGCGCTCATCAATGGTCTAAATCAAGAGATCTCGCTATTGGAATCTGAAATGAAAGATTTGTCCTTGGTTGTCGAGGCTTTGCAAAATGACCTCAAAAACCTAAAGGAGGAATATGCAGCTATGATCTACGCGAGCTACAAGGCCAACACAGGCTTCAATATTCTGACATTCATTTTCTCCGCTAATACCTTCAACCAGCTTTTCTTAAGACTAGAATACCTCAAACAGTACTCCGAAGCCAGAACCGTACAAGCCGAGCAAATCACGGTGGTAGCAGAAGAACTCGAATTGCAGCGGCAGGACCTTGAGATTAAAAATCAAGAGCAAAAATCATTGTTGCGATTGCAACTGCGGGAAAACAATAAACTGATCAGTCTCAAGGATCAAAAAAGTGGAATTGTAAAAGAGCTGAATAAAAAGGAAAAGCAGCTCAGAACAGAAGTCGCTAGTAGAAAGAAGGCAATAGATAGACTGGATGCCACAATTGCTGCATTAGTGCGACGGGAAATTGAAATTGAAGAGGGAGCATCTTCTATTACTATAGCAGATCTTGAGGAATTGACTGCTTCTTTTGAAAGCAAGAAAAACAAGCTACCATGGCCCGCATCTGGATTTATATCTAAAAAATTTGGAACCCAGCCCCACCCGGTATTGAAAAGAATAAAGACTGAAAATAATGGTGTAGATATACAAACCAATGGCAATGAACAAGTCCGATCTGTCTTCGATGGTGAGGTCAAGATGGTTGGGTTTCTACAAGGGATGAACAATTTTGTGATGGTCAAACATGGCACCTATTTTACCGTATACTCCAAATTGAAGAATGTTGTAGTCACAAAAGGGCAAAAGATTAAAGCCACCGACGCCATAGGCCAGGTTTATACAGACACCAATGGTATTTCAGAACTTCACTTTGAAGTATGGAGAAATACCGAAAAGCTCGACCCTGAAAAGTGGTTGGTGAATTAGAATTTGATAATCGGCGTGCAGCTTTGGCACATTAATCTCTATCTTTGAATTTGAACTTAATAATTATGGAAGCCTTATTAGCAATCGCTTTTCCAGGAGGATGGGAACTTGTAGTTATAGCTTTGGTAGTGGTAATCTTCTTTGGTGCGAAGAAAATTCCTGAAATCGCAAGAGGATTCGGAAAAGGTATTCGCGAATTCAAAGACGCGACCAAAGAAATCAAGACAGAAATAGAGGAAGGAGCAAGCGAAACTCCCAAAAAAGAGTCTTCACAGTCATAAACCTTTAGGCTTCGCCCCAAGCCATATTCATTTATTTTTCGTGGGTAAGAATTTTCAGTCACTAGCTGAGATACAGGAGGCTTTAACCAGCAAATCAATATCCGTAGAGCAGTTAGTATCAAACTACTTATTGAACATTGAGGAACACAATGCGAGACTCAATGTATTCCTGGAGGTCTTTGCAGATGAATCTATCGCAAAGGCTAAACTTATTGACAAGAAACTAGCTGAAGGGTCAGCTGGTACGCTTGCTGGATTGGTCGTAGGCATCAAGGATGTAATCTGCTACCAGGACCATAAACTCACCTGTGGTAGCAAAATATTAGAAGGCTTCGAATCACAATTTTCAGCAACCTGCGTGGACCGGCTGCTCGAAGAAGATGCGATCATTATCGGAAGGCAAAATTGCGATGAATTCGCAATGGGCTCATCAAATGAGAATTCCGCATATGGATTAGTACGAAATGGAGCAGACGAAAACACAGTACCTGGGGGTTCTTCCGGCGGGTCGGCTGTTGGCGTACAAATGGATATGTGCCAGGTATCACTTGGATCAGACACAGGAGGTTCCGTGCGGCAACCAGCGGCATTTTGTGGAATATATGGGCTAAAGCCTACCTACTCTCGTATTTCGCGTCATGGACTTACGGCCTACGCAAGCTCTTTTGACATCATTGGAGTATTGTCAAAGAGCATTGAGGATGCGGCAACTGTGCTAGAAATTATTGCCGGACCAGATGAGTTTGATAGTACAGTTTCTCTTGAAAAAGTTCCTGAATACTCCAAACCCATTCCCTTAGAAAAGAGGAAAATTGGGTTCATAAAAGAAATCACCGAATCTCCTTACCTGGATGCGGAAGTGAAGGACGCCTTCCAGCATCAATTGCAAGTACTTTCTTCCCAAGGTCACGAACTGGTAGAAATCAATTTCCCTTATTTGGATTACGTTCTACCAACCTATTACATACTTACTACAGCAGAAGCAAGCAGTAATCTTTCCCGTTTTGATGGGGTTCGTTACGGACATAGAGCAGAAGCGAAAGACCAAATGACCCTAGAAAAAATGTATAAGCAATCCAGAACTGAAGGTTTTGGTGAAGAGGTATTGAGAAGAATTCTTTTAGGCACTTTCGTCCTTTCAGCAAGTTACTACGATGCTTTTTTTACCCAGGCACAGAAGTCCAGGAGGATCATAAAGGAAGCCACACTCAAGATGTTTGACAATTGTGACTTCATCGCCTCTCCTACCACACCATCGCCAGCTTTTAAGATTGGTGAGAATACCGCAGATCCTCTTCAGATGTATCTCGCAGATTTATATACAGTGCAAGCTTCACTTGCAGGATTGCCGGCATTGTCTATTCCTGTGGCACAGACAAAAGAGGGTTTACCAATAGGAATCCAACTAATGGCCAATGCGTTTGAAGAACATCAACTACTGAATTTTTCTAAAACGATAGTAGATTAGCCAAGATTGAAGGAAAGGCTCAAAAAAGGATGAGATTGCATAAGATTTACTTTTCTGCTGCGCTAGCATTAAGCTTCGTCGGTACTGGTTTATCCCAAAGCATTCAGTACGACTACATTCCAGACGCGACATACGAGGAACTCGAAGATAGAATCGGCTGCCTCGCAACCAAGGTGGATGTACCGCTAGAATTCAACCAAAGAGTAAAGGATTTCATCGACTACTTCACCATTAAAGACCGTGAATACACGAAAGGTATTCTAAGTAAAAAAGACTTCTACTTCTCAATATTTGAGCCAGCACTTGCAAAATACGATTTGCCAGACGCTTTGAAGTATTTGGCTATAGTAGAATCAGGTCTACGCCCAAATGCTATATCCAGGGCTAACGCCGTGGGTCTTTGGCAGTTTATTTCCTCTACCGGCAGAATCTATGGATTAAAGAACAACTGGTATGTTGATGATCGCATGGATCCGTACAAAGCGACGGACGCTGCTTGCCGACACCTTTCCGATCTCTACAAAATGTTCGGAGATTGGGAATTAGCCTTAGCTGCTTATAACAGTGGCCCTGGTAATGTTAGAAAGGCAATTAGAAGAAGCGGCTACAAAAAGAAATTTTGGGAAATATATCGTTACTTACCTCGAGAAACCAGATCTTATGTTCCCCAGTATACGGCTATTGTATATACCATGAATTACGCGCTGGAGCATAATCTCTATGCTGAGGAATTTAAGCATCCAATAGAGTTTGATACAGTTGAAGTAAGCCAGTATTTCCACCTGGAAACTTTCTCCGATCAATTGAATGTCTGCCTGGATGATTTAATAGATCTCAATCCTCAAATCAAAAGGGGCGCTCTGCCAGAAGGAACCAGGAATCATGCTCTCAGAGTACCTGCAGATTTGAAAGAGGAAATTGTAGCTAACAGATCTTTCCTGTATGACACGGCGGGTAAAGTAGGAAAGAAACAATTGCAGTACCTGGCTAGAAATGAACCAGGAAGCACCTATGGACGTCAAAAGCAAATCTACAGAGTGCGCAGTGGGGATGTTTTAGGGACCATCGCGAGACGGTATCACGTACGTGTTTCAGATATCAAAAAATGGAATAACCTGAGGTCCAATCTTATAAGGGTTGGTCAAAGATTGAGAATCTGGGTCCTACCGACTTACAATAGCTCAACAAAAGACTTATATCAGGTCACAGCAAGGTCCAAAAATACCCCGGACCTGACGGGTAAAGACCTTTATACTGTCCAACGAGGAGATACTCTCTGGGAGATAAGTCAAAAAACAAATCTCAGTGTAGCCAAACTCAAAGCCCTCAATAATCTGAGCAGCAATAACATCAGGGTCGGTCAGGCACTGATCATTGGTGGGGATTAATAGCTTGTTTATCCAAGGAAGGCGCCATTAATTGATATTTTTGTGAGCTCAATTCACAAATATTCGCATGCGTCTTAATTTCCTTTGGTTCCTAGCTCTGCTGATTGGATTGTTCTCTTGCGGGGAGACCTCCAAAAAAATCAAAAAAGACCTTCTACCCACAGCTGGTGGTGATTTTGATCAGATCATAATGGTCATGGACTCTACCCAATGGAAGGGAGAACTAGGTGACCAACTTAAGCAGACTTTTCGGGCTCCGGTGAAAGCATTACCTCAAGATGAATCTGCTTTCCTCTTATCCAGGATAAATCCAAGGCAATTCAATAGTGTTCTCAAAACGGCCCTAAATTTGGTTTTTGTGATGACTTTAGATAGTCGCACTCGGGAAAGTGAGATTGTAAGAAGATATTTCACCAATCAGTCATTGAAGAAGATTCAAGCAGATAGCAGTTTGTGGATGACTATTCATAGAGACGAATTTGCTAAGGGTCAGGTAGCATTATATCTCTTTGCCCAGGATGAAGAAACACTCCTAAAAAAGCTACAGGAAAACGAAAAGCGATTGCAAGACTTCTTTGAGTCCCTTGTTCAGAAGAGGATGAAGGACAGAATCCTAAGAAAAAGAGAAGTTGAGCTTGAAAAAGCGATTTTAGAAAAACAAGATGTATCAATAGAGATTCCTTTTGGCTGGGATGTATCCAGAAACCTACCCAATTTCTCCTGGGTAAGGCGGCTTGAGGCAGATATGGAAATGAACATCTTCATTTATCAAGAGCCCTATCGGGATGCTAAGGTATTTGAGAACGTCACTGCATTACGCGATAAGGTCACTGAGACTTACTTAAAAGACTCTGAAAAACCAGAAATATTTATCACCAGACAGGACATTCTTCCTCTTATTGAAGATCGCGTGACTTTCGATGGAAAGTTTGCCGTGAAGGCAAAAGGTCTCTGGAAGATTAGTGATAATTCCGGAGGCGGTCCCTTCGTGAGCTATACGATGGTTGACGAACAAAAACAGACCATCTATTATATCGAGGGGTATGTCTATGCCCCTGCTACAAAGAAGAAAAATTTTATTAGAGAAGTAGACGCTATACTATCCACTTTTAAAACCAACCCCTAGACCTAGCAATTACACAACCTACACTTATGGACTCAAAAGTACGAGCTTCCGATGCGCTGGATTTTCACTCCTCAAAACCAGCCGGGAAAATTGAAGTTACAGCCACAAAGCCACTAAGCAGTCAACGTGACCTGGCTTTGGCTTACTCACCAGGAGTAGCTGAACCATGTAATGAAATAGCCGAAGATCCGGAAAAAATATATCGATACACAGCCAAGGGCAATCTGGTTGCTGTCATCTCCAATGGTACTGCCGTATTGGGATTGGGCAATATCGGTCCAGAGGCGTCAAAACCTGTAATGGAAGGTAAAGGAGTCTTATTCAAGAAATTTGCGGGTATTGACGTTTTTGACATAGAAATCAACGAAGAGGACCCTGACAAATTCATTGAAATCGTCAAAGCATTGGAACCCACCTTTGGAGGTGTCAATCTGGAGGACATCAAAGCGCCTGAGAGTTTCAAAATAGAAAGAGAGCTCAAGCAAAAGATGAATATCCCAGTTATGCATGACGATCAGCATGGTACCGCCATCATCTCAAGCGCAGCCTTGTTGAGTGCTTTGGAAGTGAACGGGAAGAAAATCGAAGACATCAAAATAGTGGTGAGCGGTGCAGGTGCTGCTGCTATTGCCTGCGCTGAGCTCTATGTCTCATTGGGTGCCTCGATCGAAAATTTTATCATGTTGGACAGCAAGGGTGTAATACGCGCTGATAGGGGAAATCTTGTTGAATCCAAAGCCAAGTTTGCCACCTCCAGGGATTGCCATGAGCTAGCGGACTCATTGGTAGATGCTGACATGTTCTTAGGCCTTTCTATTGGGAATATTTTGACGCCAGAGATGCTCAAAACTATGGCTAAGGACCCAATTGTTTTTGCATTAGCTAATCCTGATCCGGAAATTGCCTATGACCTAGCCATCAATTCCCGAGATGATGTAATCATGGCAACTGGTCGGTCCGATCACCCTAATCAGGTCAACAATGTTCTCGGATTCCCATACATCTTTCGAGGAGCTCTGGACGTGAGGTCCACTAGCATTAACGAGGAGATGAAAATGGCTGCTGTCAAGGCACTGGCTCAATTAGCGAAGCAGCCTGTGCCGGAGGTAGTGTTGAAGGCTTATGGCGAGAAATCTCTGAAATTCGGAAGGAAATACTTGATCCCAAAGCCATTTGACCCCCGACTCATTACGGCTGTATCTCCAGCAGTTGCCAAAGCGGCTATGGATTCTGGTGTAGCCAGATCGGAGATCAATGACTGGAATGCTTACAAACTGGAGCTGGAAGAAAGAATAGGCACCGACAGTAGATTGATCTCCAGAATTGTAGAAATAGCCAAAAGAGACCCGAAAAAAGTCGTCTTCGCTGAAGCCGACGATCCTGTGATTCTTCAAGCCGCCCAAATGGTCAAAGACGAAGGAATCGCCATCCCAATCCTACTAGGAAAGAAAGATAAGATCAACAACCTGATCGCTGAGAATGAGCTGGATCTTTCAGGAGCCATTATCATCAACCCCCAGGAGGAAAAAGAAAAAGTAGAAGAATACTCGGAAATTTATTTGCAAAAACGTCAACGTAAGGGAATCAACCGCAAAATGGCCAAGAAGAACATGCAAAGTCGCAACTTCTTCGGATCCATGATGGTGGAGCTGGGCGAGGCAGATGCACTCATTTCGGGACTTTCAAATGACTATCCTAAAACTATTCTACCAGCATTGCAGATTATCGGTGTTGAGCCAGGTGTGAATAAGGTGGCTGGCCTATACATCATGTCCACGGATAAAGGCAATTTCTTCTTTGCTGACACATCGGTGAACCTAAATCCCACTGCCGAAGAGTTAGTGGAAATCATTGGGCTTACCTCCAGAGTTGTAAGATTCTTCGATCATGAGCCCCATATAGCCGCCTTGTCCTACTCTAATTTTGGATCTGCCAAAGGGGAAACACCCATCAAAATGGCAAAGGCCGTAGAGATGGCGAAGAAGCGATGGCCCGAACTTATTATCGATGGGGATATGCAAGCGAATGTGGCTGTTCAAAAGGAATTGCTTAGTGAACATTACCCATTCAGCGATCTAACAGCCACAGGTGCTAATACACTGATTTTTCCTAATTTGGATGCTGGTAATATCGCCTACAAACTACTAATGGAATTAGGCGGTGCGGAAGCTATAGGCCCCATTCTAATGGGTATGAACAAAACAGTACACGTACTCCAACAAGGAACCAGCGCTCGCGGGGTATTTAATATGGTAGCAATTGCTGTGGTTGACGCACAAAACGTGAATGATAGAAAACCATTATGATTGCCCATATTGAAGGAAAAATAGCCGAAAAGTACCCTACTCACTTAATTATTGATATTGGCGGCTTAGGTTATGAAGTGAAAATTTCGCTCAACACTTACGCGGAAATTAAGGAAGCCGAAAGCGCTAAACTGTTTACCCACTTCCATGTAAAGGAAGACTCGCAAACGCTTTTTGGTTTCAGCCACTCTTCTGAAAGAAAAAGATTTTTAGACCTGGTGTCTATTTCTGGTGTCGGGCCCAGCACAGCCATCATGATTCTCTCCTCCTTATCTCCGTCGGAATTGCAGCATGCTATAGTCGGTGAGGACGTGAAAACTATTCAATCTGTCAAAGGTATTGGCCTGAAAACGGCTCAACGGATCGTCTTAGAACTAAAAGATAAAATGAAGAAAGAGGGGCTTCTGGAAAAAACCGCCGAAATTCCTCTCAGATCCAACAATACTTTATCCTCAGAGGCGTTATCGGCCTTAGTAACCTTGGGAATTCCAAAGGCAACGGCGGAAAAAACCATCAACCTTATTACTAAAGAATACGGGCCCGAACTCAGTTTGGAGGAGCTGATAAAGCTCGCCCTGAAGAGGGCCTAATCACAAATTTGATTTTTGAGTAGATCGCAATACATACTGTTGCTCTCGAGTCTATTTTTTTATTTAAAGGCTCCAGAAGTCGCGGCTTATTCCGCCACTGATCTTATCATCATACAACAAGATACAGCCAGACAAGACACAAGCAAAGTAGAGGAAAAGTACACCCCTACAAGGTCCCCTACCTACAGACCATCATATAGATTTGGAGACCCCTTTTCCAATCGAGTAAGCCAGTCTCCTTTACTGTTGAAGGATCCCTCTCAATTGGATTTTAGAGTGGACTTTGATACTGGTGGGGTCAATTACTCGGTTTATGAAAGACTCAATGACGTCAATTTTCGACCTGCTACCAGCATGTCATTTAGGGAATTCGATAAATACACCAATGAGCAGATCAATAGGCAATATTGGAAAGACCGCTCTTCTGGATTGGATGGGGAGAGTGCCGTCAGCGGCAGAAGGCTAATCCCAAAGCTGTACATCAGCCCAACATTGGACAGGATTTTTGGTGGGAGTTATGTAGATATACAGCCCACTGGATTTGCCAATCTCGATTTCGGGGGTAGATGGCAATTTGTTGATAACCCACAGGTACCGCAGCAGCAAAGGAGAAATGGTGGTTTCAACTTTAACATGCAACTCAGCACCAATGTGGTGGGTAAGATTGGTGAAAAGCTGGCGGTCACATTCAACTTCGATAACAACAACACATTTGATTTTCAGAACAACATGAAAATCGAGTATACCGGCTATGAGGAAGACATCATCAAAAAAATCGAAATAGGTAATGTCAGTATGCCCGTAGAAAATAGTCTGATGACGGGTGCCCAAAGCCTATTTGGTATAAAGACGCAATTGCAGTTCGGAAAACTGTTTGTCACAACAATCGCTTCCCGCCAGCAAGGTCGTACTGAAGTAATCACAGTGGGAGGAGGTCAAGGGATCACCAACAACACATCCGGCAGAAACGGAGGGAGAAACGCCGGAGACAACATCAATATTCAAGGGTCAGATTATGATGAAAACAGACACTTCTTCCTGGGTCACTACTTCCGCGACAACTACGAAAGATGGCACAACAATATTCCTCAGATCAACTCAGGGATTCTCATGCAACCTGGCCGGGTTGAGGTTTATGCGATCAATCGTAATAATGATACAGAGACTAATAGAAACATCGTCGCACTGATGGACCTTGGCGAAAGTAATCCCGAGAATGTATTTCGAAATGGTAATGCAGCTATTGGAACACTTTCAGCCCAAGAGCAAGCGAGTAACAATGCCAACGGGTTATTCGAAACTGTTAGAAACCTGGGCACCAGAGACCCAGCGGACTTAAGAAGAGCACTTACAGACAACTTCGGGCTAGAAGAGAATACAGACTATGTCCTGATCAACAATGCCCGAAAGCTAGACCCTTCAGAGTACGTAGTGAATACTAAGCTGGGATATGTGACACTCCTAAGAAGACTTCAAAATGATGAGGTGCTAGCTGTTTCATACGAATATGCTGTCAATGGCCAAAGGTTTTCTGTGGGTGAACTCATTGATGACTACCAATCCTTAAGGGATGAAGAGGCCATTATCATGAAGATGTTGAGACCTAACCAGATTAACACCGAAGTGCCGACTTGGGATCTGATGATGAAGAACATCTATAATCTAAGATCCACACAAATACAGGAAGAGGGGTTTTCACTTAGGGTTCACTATAAAGATGACCGTACTGGACAAGACAATCCTTCATTGCACGAAGGAAGATTGACAAAAGATCAGCCTCTAATAGAGCTTTTGGGTTTAGATAGACTTAATAGAAACGGTGACAGGCAAAGAGATGGCAACTTTGACTTCATTCCAGATGTCACTATCGACACCAGAAATGGAAATATCATTTTTCCTTATCTAGAGCCGTTCGGATCACGACTAGCCAGTTTCTTTAACGAGGAGACTGAGGCCGAACTAATCAACAGATATGTATACGACACGCTTTACCGGACAACTAAAGCCAATGCCGAATTAGTCTCCGCACTTAATAAATATGTCATTCTAGGCAGCTCAACTGGAACAGTTTCAAATGTGATCCCTCTCAATGGTTTTAACATCGCACCAGGCTCTGTTACTGTTACTGCAGGGGGGCAACTATTAACTGAAGGATTACACTATGATGTAGACTACAACCTGGGACAGGTCAGAATTAGGGATGATGGTATTCTGAGGAGTGGCCGCCCTATAAGCGTGGCTTATGAGAAAGCTGACCTTTTTAATTTCCAAACCAGGTGGCTGACCGGAGCGCACTTTGACTATAGGATAAGTGATAATTTCAATATCGGGGCTACTGTATTGAGACTAAATGAAAGGCCTGGAGGGGTGTCAAGGTTCGCCATCGGCGATGAACCTACCAGAAACACAAAATACGGTATGAACCTCAACTGGCAGGAAGATTCTCGCTTGCTTACTAAAATAGTTGATGCGATACCTCTCGTAAATACCAAAGAGCAATCGAACATCACCTTCAATGCGGAGGTAGCGCAATTGGTTCCAGGAACTTCCAACATCGTACAAGGCACAGGTACTTCCTTTATTGACAGTTTCGAGGATGCGGCAATACCCCTGAATTTGGGGGGCTGGGCAGGTTGGAGTCTGGCTGCTACTCCCAGAACTTCGGATGGAAGGTTTGAAGGAAATGGGGTCCTAGGCCTAAATGACAGAAAAGCCAAAATTGCCTGGTACACCATTGATGCATCAGTCTTCTATCGGGCCACAGGTCAGAACAGACCTGATAATATCAATGATGAGGACCTGTCTAATCATTACGTAAGGGCAGTGTTGCCTCAGGAGATTTTCACCCAGCGAGATAGACAGCTCATTACCAATAATGAACCGATCTTCGATGTGGCTTTTTTCCCTGAGGAAAGAGGTCAGTATAATTATAATCCACTAACCAGTGCTCAAGACATCTTGCCAGACCCTGAAGGTAACTGGGGTGGAATCACACAGAACATAAGCACTAATGTAGATTTTGTTTCTGCAAATGTAGAATATCTTGAATTCTGGCTGCTTGACCCATTTATTACCGGAGAAAGGGGACGGATTATCGATGGCCGACTGAATAGCAACAATGATACCGGTGGAGATTTAATATTCAATTTAGGAAGTGTCTCGGAGGATCTTTTGCGTGATGGTAGACACGCCTTTGAAAACGGCCTTTCAGAAGATGGAAGCAATGAAGGGGTAGTAGAAACAGAGTGGGGTCGTGTTACAAGTGATCAATTCTTGACCGACGCCTTTGTAAATGATGAGGGCGCTAGAGCAAATCAAGATGTTGGATTAGATGGTTTAGCCAATGAAGCTGAAATGAGTTTTGCCCAGTTTCCTCAGAACGTTCGGAACCTACCAGATCCATCTGCTGATGATTTCCAATATTACCTGGGAGAAAACCTTGATGTACAAAACGCCAAAATCCTTGAGAGGTATAAAGACTTCAATGGGTTGGAGGGTAACTCTCCTGTTAGTAACAACAATGACTTTACGCAATCTTCCACCCCATTCCCGGACAATGAAGACATCAATGAGGATAATACTATTAGTGATCTTGAAGAGTACTTTGAATACACCGTTCCACTGAGGCCAGGCGGATTCACAGTTGGAGAAAATAACATAGTAGATGAAGTAACCACTGTAGAAGGAGCAACATGGTACCTTTTCAGAATTCCCATACAAAACCCCAATAACTATCGGGTAGTAGGTACTCCAGCCTTCAACAATATAAAATATGTGCGCATGTACATGACCAACTTCCGGCAACCGGTTGTCCTTCGGATGGCCAAATTCCAATTGGTCGGCAGTCAATGGAGAAAATCCCGAAGTGCCCTGAATGAAGTTGGACTAAATGAAGTGCCAGAAACCACGACCAGTGATTTCGATATATCGGTAGTAAACATTGAGGAAAATGGAGGTCCTGGTGACAATATCCCATATGTCGTACCTCCAGGGCTGCAAAGAGATCGCGACAATACTACACAGTTAAACAGGTTAGTAAATGAGCAATC
>CAZZHO010000075.1:0-21003 GCA_964653795.1 uncultured Roseivirgaceae bacterium
GAAGTCTAAACCCAGGCAATCTGATGGAAGCCTTGCTTCCTCCTTTTACGGCATCATCCAGTGCAACCTCTTTATCCTCACGGTAAGGTTCTATCTGCGCTCCTGCGGGCAATGGAAGTATGACTGAAAAGTGGAGTAAACCATGGCCTTCCTCTGAGACCAGTTTTGATTCGTCTTCAGATACCTTTGCCACACCCGCAGCTCCCATATGTCCAGAAGTACCATCCATGGCTATGAGCAAAACTTTCTCTCCTTTTGGTAATCCTAAGTCATTAGGCATCGTTACTGACATGGGTGTTCCAGATGTCACTTTCATACCGGACGGTTCAAATACAGCGGCTTTGCATTTAGGAAAGGTTCCAGGAATCTCATAGGGAAGTCGATCTGTATCTACAAGGGTCATGCTAATTGGCACTTCCTCCCCCAGAAAAGCTAAGGATGTATCAGAGGAAATAGCTAACTCAAAATCGGGTATGTCAGGGTTGGTGTAAAAACGTTTGTCGGAGGTCTCTTCAATTTGCGCAGGAGTTGTCTCAGGCAATAAGTAAATGTCCTGTACCAAATTTCTTTGTCCAAAATAAACTTGTGTGGTAAGTGTTGCTGACTTCAAATTCTCCGGTTCCTGAGGTGTGATCTCTATAGATAACTGGCCCTCGGTTAAATCCATAAGTAGGAATTCTCCTCTTAGATTTGTCCAAGTCGAGCGTTTAGTCTTAATATCTGTAATTTTTACTCCCGCCAGTGGCTCTCCGTTGGGATGAAATACTTTACCCTCAAGAAGTGCATCATCTTCACCCAATCTTATTACCCGGATTTCGTTGGAAGTGTGTTGGTTACCTGCCTTATCTCGAGCTTGGATTGAGAAGAGGTTTACACCATCAGATAAATGAATTAACTTTTTGAAAGACCCATCCTCTGCCACAGGTATGGCTTCGTCACCCACTTTTAAAGTCTCCAGTCGCTCTTCCTCAACAGTACCTTCAATAATGAAGTGAGATTCCTCCGTGATGTGCTGAAGGGGGCTTTTGATGTGAACTACAGGATTAGTAGTATCGATAGTCAGATACCACAAGGGAGAAAGTGTAACATTGCCTAAAGTATCAACTGCTTCCACCTGAATAGTATGTTCTCCTTCAGCTAGATTTTTCCAATGGTGTGCTATGCGGTCTGACTTTTCAAAATTGAAGATTTCATCTCCATCCAGGAAGAGTCTCGTTTTTTCTTTGTCCACAGAGGACCACTTATCACTTAGAGAGATCTCCAGGTTCAGCTCTGAAGTGCTTAAGTAAGCTCCCTCCAGAGGATAGATTAAACTGATTTCAGGACCAGATGTATCAACCGTGAAGTCATGAGTAATTTCCCTGAAATTACCTGACTTAAAATAAAATGCCATTTTGAGGTGATAGTGCCCTTCTTCCAGGTCTGACGGAGAATAGCGAATGGATTCTTTTTCCGAATCTATTTGATCGGAAACATCGAGGCCATTCAAGTAAGCTCCTACTCTTTCTAAACCTGAATGAGGGTGTTTCTTAAAAATCTCAAGACCACATTCTTCCTGAAAGGAACGATCCATGACCATATGTACCTTTCGGAAAGAATTGAGAAGTGTGGCTGATTTTTTCAGACTAACCGCTAGTCTGTTAGCTATGCTTTGCGTGGTAAGTAATACCAACTGATTAAGGGAATAATTCTCTAGTCGTTCGAATCTGTTATTCCAATGAAAGTGAGAAAGGATCTCAGCTTTTATTACTGCATCAGGAACATCATGGATATTTACATTTGGAATTAAGTGAGTACTCGGGTCAACAGCCAAAAGGTCAATGATCCTATTAATACCTTTTTTTTTGAATGATGAGGAGATTTTATTCCCAATTTCAGAAAGCGTTGTGAGCGGCTCTTGCATAATGG
This sequence comes from uncultured Roseivirgaceae bacterium, assembly GCA_964653795.1. Taxonomy (GTDB): domain Bacteria; phylum Bacteroidota; class Bacteroidia; order Cytophagales; family Cyclobacteriaceae; genus JAWPMT01. The sequence continues at coordinate 1,909 of CAZZHO010000075.1, forward strand.
CTGGTAATTGCCTCTTGGATACAACACAATTCAAGTCCGGCCCTTTCCTACTTGGCTGAGAGATTATGTCAATTTCGGGTGCGAAAGGCTCAATCATCCATCGAAATTTGGATGTAGCAACAGTGAATCCCTCAACAGGTCGATTGCTTATTTCCAGTTTCTGCCATCCAGCAAAGTTTTGGCTATCAACCTTGAATTTGTAGAAAGTCCAAAACCCTCTTTCTTTAATTGAACTAAAATTTTTCTTGTAAGAGACCTCAAAAGAAGATGTTGAAAATCTAGGAGCTGCAACAATTTTGTTGTTAATCGCTACTTCAAAGTATGGATCAAAGGGTAATTGACTCTTTTTCGACCACAAAGCAATTCGAAACTGAAGAGCACCATTTCTACTGAAATAGGTTTTCTTTTCCAAGAAAATTGTAAGCTGGGAAGGTTGGATTTGGCTATCCTGCATTGGAATGGTGGTTTAGGTCCCAATAAGTTACAAAAACATCTTTTGCAATACAATCTATCCCATTCGAATAGGCCTTGAAAAATTCACCATTTCCAGCATGTAGCTCCAGTCAATTTGATAGTCAATTAGATCAATCTATATTCGACATCAATTAATTACACTTGGTAGACGTCAATGAACCACTTGTCGACTTTCAACCATAAATCAATATTTCCATCCCCAGCTTTGTATCAACAAAAAATTAAAAGTAAAAAAGATTTGTGCAGTGATAGTGAGTGAAATAAGGGGTGGCTTCGGCCACCCTTTTTTTGTTTAAAGATCCAGGCTTCTACTATCATCTAAGACCTCTTTCGCAGCAAGATGTTCCCCCTTCCTTTTGTGCTGATAATTTGTTCATTCGTCGATAATTAGGGCAAGCTAGCTCTGCAAACAATACCCTTGTTTTCGAAATGAAAAAAGACCAAAAATGAAAAAAAAATAATATCAATTGCGGTTGCGGCGGTGGGCTTATTAGGCTGTACGGACAATGAAGATCCAATAGCACTCCAAAATAAGAGAGCTTATGAGGTAATAAACGATTCCGGGATCTTACAGTCTTTGGTAAATAGAAAAAATGAGCGCATCGGCATAAATGGCATCTCAAATGCAAGATTGAGCCACCCCATATATCTTACTTTGGTAAGTGAAATTTCATCTCCCGAAGTACTAGGAAACAAGGTGATGGCTACTTCCGTCTCTGAGCATGGAGATCAACTCTTTGTGAGTTTCAATACTCAGGGGTCAGTATACCGTGGTGCCGTCTTAATTGCCGAAAGAGATGGTTCAGAAATTGAAATTCTTTCACAAGTATCCTTCGAAGATGTTGATGTCAATCATGCGGTGGCTAATGATGAAGCGCTTTTTATGACTGGCTCCGCCGATGGTGTCAATCCTTCATGGGTAGGAAAACTAGATTTGACTAACAATATCATGGCCAGTATACCACGATATAATCTGATTGTTACCGGCACATTGGAAGAAGCATTGTTTCAAAGCTATACAGGCACCAGCATCGCATCTACCGACAACAGCATCTTAGTCGCTTTTGGAACAGGTGATGGAAGTGGTGTGACCGAATTTTTAGCTGACGAACTACAGACTGTCGGATCTTTTTCTATGTCCGACCCAAGATGGGTATTATCATCGGCCAATAGAGTTTTTGTTCAAAATGGCATACCTGGCGCCTTAAGTACATATGAAAATGGCAGTGTTGTGTCATCGTTTCCTGTGAGTGACGCAGACTTAGATTCTAAAGCCACTTTCGATTATGTGGGAGGGTATTTCTTTGTTGGGACTGGGAAAAACGGCGTTGAAATTTATGATGAGAATGGCACTCGAAATTCTGTAATTCCACTGCCGGAAAGTGGTGAAGACTTAACAGTGAACAGTGTCGCTGTGTATGGCGATATGATCTTTATTGCCAGCGGAGAAAAAATATACGTAGCCACTTACTCAGATGGCACAGACCTTAACCCAGAGATCATTGGCCAGTTGGAACTTGGGGACTTTGAAAGCATCAATCATATCATGTTTCAAGACAACTATCTCATTGTTGCATCGGGACTGGGAGGAGTCAAAGTGATCGAAGTAGATTTTGGAGATAATGATAACCCAGTATCAGGCCTACTCTCTCGAGATAATATGAGGGTAATTTATACAAACAGTGAAGAGCCGCTTCGAGATCGGTATGCTGATTATGTACTAGACGGAGATCTAAATACCTTCTGGCACACCGAGTGGGTTCGAACTGACCCTGAACATCCTCATGAACTTTGGATAGACATGGGAGCAGCACACTTATTGACAGAATTCAGGTATCAATCCAGACAGTGGGGTAATTTCAATGGCACAGTCAAAGACTTTGAGCTTTATATATCAAACGATACTTCTTCATGGGGTCAACCATTTTACAATGGAAGTTTCGAAAAGACCCGAGATGAACAAAGTGTTTCTTTCAATGCTGTTAGTGGGCAATACTTCAGGTTTGTGAGCAAAAATGAGGTAAACAATAGACCTTGGGCTTCCTGTTCGGAAATCAATTTCGTGGGAACACCTGATTGATTCAATCAAAGACGAACTCTTTACCGAGGAAGGACATTTTCCTATTCCTTAACGGAGGGCCTTTTTTCAGCAATCCAACCTCTGAAGCCTCCTCCTAAGTCATAAATCTCTAAGAAACCTTCCTTCAAAAGTTTGGTAGTAGCTGAAGCACTGCGGCCACCTGCGGCGCAATAAATTACCAGGGGCTTTTCCTTATCAAGAGCCGTGGCCTTAGACAAAAAGTCTGGATCATAGATGTCAATTAGCACAGCATCTTTGATATAGCCTTTCTCCCATTCTTCGGGAGTTCGAACATCCAGAATTGTAATACCTCCTCCATCTATCATTTTTTGCAATTGATCGTTTGTTATAACGGCCGTTTTCGGATTCTGAAACCCGAATAAAAGCTGGATAATTAGCACCAAGTAACTCATAAAACTATTTTTTAGGAGGAGTAATCATGATATGAGCTCTATGGGTTCCAGGGTTCATTATCCACGGAGCACCTGGTCCAGCTGGAGCATCCGGAAGACCTGTACTTTCAGATGTGGCAAATGGTATATAGACAACATACCTTAGGTGCGGATTTTTTACCATACCAGTTTCCGGATCTTCGTCACCTGACAGAACCATCAAAGTACTATTCTCCGGTATTTTCAATTCACCGGCTTTCACCTCCTTTTCTCTAATATCAAATATGCTTTTGAAGTCCAAACCCTGCCTTTTCAACTCTCTGCCTCTGGCCATAAAAGGATCCAAATCCTTGTGGTAGCAAGCAACACTGAATTTGGCAGCGGCAGGGTCCTTCGCGAGGCATATAAACTCATTGCTTCCCTCTCTAAGAGTGACAACCAGTTTCAGATCATCATAGCCTAAGACCGTAGCGTTCGCTCTCTTATTCATAGGAGCGGCTAGAAGCGCCTGAAAAATTTGCTGATCCTTATTGGGAATTTCCTGAGCCGATAGGCTTAAGCATACCAGACAGGTTAGAAAAAGGAGGCCAGTTCGCATGTTTTTATTTAGAAAGATAACCTATCATCGGCTCTTTCTGAACCCATGGGTGTTTTGCTTCAAAAATCCTTTTGGAAATGTTGACATACCAGGGAACCCAAGTTTTATATCTCTTCCGTCTTTTGGAATATAGGCAGTGCCAAAAAGGTAATCCCAAATACTTAACGTTAGTCCAAAGTTTACACCATACCCTCGGTCTGTTGGCAGGTCATGTGCATGATGCCATATGTGCATTTTGGGATTATTGAAAACAAACCTCAACCAACCTAAATTGACATTCAAATTGCTGTGATTGAAGTGACCCACGGCCAGGGTGAAAATATGAATAAGGAAGAAGTCTCTGAGCCCTATACCAATGAAAGCCAGTGGCAAGTATTCCAGGGTTCTATAGACAACATTTTCCATCCAATGATATCGAAGATGCGCCGCAAAGCCCATCTGTTCGACCGAATGATGCACCTTATGAAATTCCCAAAGGGCCGGCACCCTATGCAGCAGTCGATGTATCCACCATTGGACGAAATCCCTAACCAAAAAGCCAAGAAGTAAGTGTGCCCACATGGGCCAACTCATTACTTCAAAAGCAAGCAGATTTCTAATACCCAAAACGGCTAATCCGTCAATGAAAAGATTGACAACTACATCAGAAGCAGCATTGTAAATGATCAGTGAAAAGAGGAAAAAATTGAAAAACATATAGAAAAAATCCATCCAGAAGTCCTTCCGAATGATGGATTGATCCTTGCGCCAAGGTCTAACTATTTCCAGCAAGAAAAAGAATGCTGATACTCCCAGCAACCAGTAAAAGTAATTGTGCCAGGAAGGGGTGGTTATTTCATACCACAAGTAAGAGGCATAACCCTGATAACCTTGTAGGAAGATCTCCCAGTATTTTTCCATATCGTTAAAACTAGTGCGTCATTGTCTTAGTTCCAGCCCCCAGGAGGCCCCAAACAAAAAAATAACCCGACCAATGGTCGGGTTATACACTGCATTTCAAAACAAAATTGAACTACGTTCTACTATGTTATCTTGTAACCGTTCCTGTAGCTAAAGACCCAAGATTCGGAGAAAAGTCATGTGTTGCAGGAGCAGTATCTTGTCCGGCTGTACCTAGCAAAGGCTTGATTGCAAATGGTGCCGCTGAGTTATCAGGAACAGGTTCTACTGAAATCACAACTGTTCTTCCTCTTACATCTAGTGGGAAGGTCTCACCCTCAGGAGCATTCATGAAGAAGTCTTCACCAGGCACAGGAGGTCCACTCTGACTAGTTCCACTGTAAGGTGCTGCCATATCCGCTTCGTCAAAAGCTGAAAAAGTACCTGTAGTGATGGGGCCATTATCACCTATAACCCATCCTTCATAAACCCATCCTGCTGAAAGCTCAGGGAGTTCAAAATTTGGGGTTGGAGGCATACCTGGAGTGCCAAACCACACACCATTCTCATCATTGCCGTTGTTTTCTCCGGTCTCGTCTGTAGGAGTTCTCAAAAAGAATGCACCTGAAATATTTGAGAAATCTCCTACGATTCCAGTGGTGACGGAAGCAGAACTGCCAGAGAATTCACCCATTAACAATTTTGTGTCCGCTGGAGCAGGATCGGGATCAGGGCTTGGCTCTATACTCAATACAAAAGCAGTGGCGCTTTCAAGTGTCACGGCATCTACTTCAAAAGAAGTTTGCGATAGGTTGCCATCTGCATCCACAGAAAATGTTCCGGTGGTAACTGGTGATCCGTCAACAATCACCCATCCTTCATATAAATAACCTTCGCCTAGATCTTCAAGACCGTCAAGATTCAAAGTCAAAGACCCAGGAGCAACTGTATCTCCATCATCGTCGCTGCAGGAAGCCAGGATAAATGTTAATCCGGCAAAAAGCATCATAAATTTTTTCATAGTATTTACTTCTAGTTTTTGTTCTGATGCGAAGTAAGAGGTGAGATATCACGAAAGGATCACGACGTTTTCACAAAAACTAAAAACGGTTTGGGATAAAGTCGATCGACAAATAACTATCTGGTTATTAGCTATTTATCAGTTCGATGCAAAATCAAATTAAGAAGAAATGTAAGGGCTGTGACATTGACAGAAATTGAAATGAGCTCTTAAGGGTTGGTTTGTGATATTTCTGTGATACTTACAGGCTTTCTTCGAGAACGATGAACAAGAATGTGCTGATAATAGAGGATGATCCGGAAATCGTCAATCTCCTTGAGATTCATTTAAAGGACCTTGGGTGCAACACCTCTTCTGCCATGAATGGGCGAGAAGGTTATGAAATTGCATTGAAGGAAGTTCCAGACCTCATCATCCTTGATATCATGCTCCCTGAAATGGATGGTATTGAAATATGCCAAAAGCTTAGAGCAGCTCAATTGCAATCTGCCATACTGATGCTTACAGCCAGATCTGAGGAAATAGATAAAGTACTAGGATTGGAAATGGGAGCTGACGATTATCTCACGAAGCCTTTTAGCGTCAGAGAGTTCATTGCCAGGGTAAAAGCCATTTTTAGAAGGAGCAAGATCATCATGCAGAGCATAGACGAATCGAGCAATCGGAATATGGTGTTTGATAATCTGTCTATTGACATTGACATGAGGAAGGTCAAACTAGATGGTGAAAAAGTAGAACTGTCGCCCAAGGAATTTGAACTACTCGTTCTTTTAGCCTCCAACGCTGGTAAGAGCTATGATCGCTCCAGACTATTAAATCTTGTATGGGGATATGACTTCCAGGGTTACGAACATACAGTCAATTCTCATATTAACCGGCTTAGGGCAAAAATTGAACCCAACATGAGCGAGCCAAAATTCATATTGACAACCTGGGGTGTAGGTTACAAATTCAACGAAGAGCTATGAAAAATATCATTTCAGGAAGACTAGTAGGCAAGCTCATTGGTAGCCTGATAGCCGTATTAATTTTAGCAGGAGTCGGATACACGGGTATTACTATATACTTAGCCAACAAGTTTTATGCAGAAACAACCCAACGCCTTAATGCAGAAGTAGCCCAACACTTAATCGATGAGAAGTTCAAGGACGAAAGGCCTTTCCTCGAAAATGGTGATGTGAATAAAGCGCTATTTGGCGACATCATGCATGATATGATGGCAGTAAATCGAGGCATTGAGGTATACCTTCTTGATCTCCGGGGAAACGTAGAATACTCGGTGGTTTTAGATCACGATAGGTCCGAGGAAAAAGTCTATTCAGTGTCGGTTGAGCCTATTTTAGAATTCATTGATAATCCAGGAGGAAATTTCATATTAGGAGACGACCCAAGAAATCCTCAAAGCTCTAATATTTTTTCTGCAGCCAGATTTTCTAAAAATGGTCGGGAGGGGTACATCTACATTGTACTAGCCGGTGAGCGTTTTGCAACAGCAAAGGATTCACTTGCACAGAGTTATTTCCTGAAGCTAGGCGCTGGTGGCAGCTTTCTTACATTTCTTTTCGCTGGCCTAATGGGCGCTCTGGCCATCTGGTATTTGACCAAAAATGTACGTCAGATTGTCTTTGCAGCAAATCGCTTTAAGCAAGGAGACCTCCAATACAGGATTGATACAAAAGGGGACACGGACCTATCGAAAGTCGCAGAAACCTTCAATGAGATGGCCGAAACCATTTTGTTGGATATTGAGAAGATAAAATCTGTTGAGAAACTCAGAAGAGAGCTTATCGCAAATATCTCACATGACCTGAGGACACCTCTTTCCATCATGCAAGGTTATGTGGAAACACTGCAGATGAAGCAAGATGAAATCAACTCTCAACAACAATCGGAGTACTTAAAACTTATCCACTCCAGTAGCCAAAAACTCTCACACCTGATTTCCCAGCTCTTCGAGTATTCGAAACTGGAAGCCAATCAGGTCGAACCAAAGAAAGAACCATTTTTAATAGCTGATCTTTTAGGAGACCTAAATGCCCGATACCAGCTTCAAGCTGAGAAACTAAATATCAACCTCTCTTTGAAGGTCGAAAACAACACGCCGGTAGTATTTGGAGATATTGGACTGGTCGAAAGAGCATTGCAAAACCTAATTGATAATGCTTTGAAATTCACTCCGGAAGGTGGAAACGTAACCGTAGGGGTAGAAAAAGACGATAATTCCGTGGTACTCAGTGTAAAAGATTCCGGTCCAGGTATCCCCAAAAATGAACAATCAGTAATTTTTGAAAGATATCGTCAAGCAAAAACAGGAAAAGAAAGCAGTGGAGCAGGTCTTGGACTGGCCATTGTCAAAAAGATAGTGGAAATCCATAACTCCAGTGTGAAAGTCTTGAGTAAGCCAAACGAAGGAACTACTTTCAGCTTCGATCTTCCGGTCTACCAGTTGGCCTAAGCTCTCAGCCCTATAGAGGCAGAATTAATGCAATACCTCAGTCCAGTCGGCTCCGGACCATCAGGAAAAACATGTCCAAGATGACAATCACAGACATTGCACATCACTTCTATTCTACTCATACCGTATGAGTAATCTAACTCATACTTGATTACATTGTCCTTCGCTGGCTCAGTGAAACTAGGCCAACCAGATCTGGAATCGAATTTCAAATTGGAATCAAATAGCAATTCACCACAACACTTGCATTCGTATTTCCCAGGTGTATGAGCTTCACAATATTGACCCGTAAAAGCAGGCTCTGTACCTTTCTTACGGGTAATTCTAAACTCCTCAGGAGTAAGTTGTGTTGCCCATTCTTCATCAGTTTTTTCGACCCTTCTATCAGGTGCAGGTGCTCCCTTTTGGGCCATGTACATTACATCCTTCCAATTCATTCTGTCCAAGTAGATTTTATATCCATAAACATGACAAATTATTTAGGTGAAGGGTTCAACAATTTTTTGATTAGAACTATTTGACCCAGGTGATAATAGCAATGCTCAATCATCCCATCGATATTTCTTCGATAATCACCATACTCAGGATTCACAAATACTTCACCTAGGTTCTCATCACCCAATCTCTGCACTTCTGAAGCAAACTGCTCTGCTTTGGTATAAAGAGCCTCTTTCAATTTTATCCAATCTGTCTCTCCTGCCAATGTAGGCATATCAAAACTGAATTTATCACGAATTTCCAGTGCACCTCCTTCAAAAACATTCAAGACACCCCCGATATAATATTGGATATGAAAGGTTAAGGAGGCTATGGTGTTAAGTCCACTAATTTCTTTGATTGCTACTTCGAAAGGAACATCCTCCAGGGCCATCTTTAAATTGGTATTGGCTATCCATTGGCCATTCAGTACGACCTCTCTGAATCTGGTAGCCAATTGAGTGGAAAAACTATTATTTGTGTCCGTTTTCGACATCCAATGATTGTTTTAGGTTAAGCTAACCGATTATATTACCGAAGTGAAAGTATTCAACAATTTCCTCCTCTTCCCTATCATCATGGGTTTGATTATTCTTTCATGCTCCGATGACGAGATGGCTTTTGATCCATTGAGCGTCAATTCATGGATTGGCCAATACGAAATTGATACTATAGGTTCCGAACCAGTCACTTGTGAGGAGGACTTTCTCAATGCGGAGGTAATTTCTATCAACACCGATGGGACCTATAGTGTAGTTAGCCTTTGCAATGGAGATACCGTAAATGCCGGAAATTATCAATTCTCTCTTGGCGTCTTCTCGCTGTTTGTATCAACCCGCATACAGGATCCTGAAGACTTGCCAGAGTTTGAAATGCAAATGTTTGACGATCAATCCGGTCGAATCACTGTATATCGTTGTTCAAGAGGAACGGACAGTTGTATTATCCGAAAAGGTACTCGTATCAACTGACAATACCGTTTTAATAGTTTTTCACAAAATCCATTGGGTTGACATATTTCCCTTTACGACATACTGAATAGTGAAGATGTGGACCCCTTGATTTACCTGTTGACCCAACATACCCAATCAAATCACCTTTTTTGACATTTTCCCCTTTTACTACTATGTAAGACTTGAGATGTGCATAAGAGGTAACAAGTTCCTCCTCGCCTTCATGCGCAATGGAAACTTTATTACCATAGCCATTTTTAAAATATCGAGCTTCCACTATCACTCCATCAGCTGTGGCATACACTTCCGACCCCTCGGCCATGGATATGTCCATTCCATAATGAAATTGATCTTTTCCATGATTCCACGGATTTGACCTAAGTCCGAAAGGACTTGATATCCTATGCTTTTTAGATTTATCAACAGGAAAAATGGAAGGCCGTTCCCAAAGATTAATTAGATCCAAGGTGCCAATATGAAGGGTCTCCCACGGACCCAGATCCTCCATTACTGACATATTTTCTGTCCTAAATGACATTAAACCAATGAATAACGCAGAGAGTGATAGGACTGAAATAAGCCTTTTAATCGAATACTTCTTAGCATTATTGATCATAAGAATCCTCCGCTTGAGGAGATCTTTCCGGAAATAGCTGACAACTGCCTGCTGAGAGACCACAGCATTTAGAATTAGATTTTGGTAAGTCACATGGTTTACTCCTTTTTTGAGTACATCAGCGTCAGCTTGAAACTCATGAATACCGATCAATGATTTTTTATAAATCCTGATGATGGGATTAAACCAGAAAAGTGCAGTAAGAAAATCAACCAGGAGTCTGTCAAATGAATGGAAATATTTAGCATGAGCTGCTTCATGCAAGATGACAGGGTGTTGCAAACTTTCTTTTAAGACCTGATCTGGAATAAATAGATGATTGAAGAATGAATAAGCCGAGCGATCTTCGGATTGGAAAATTTTGAGACTCCCCACTTTCATATACTCACCAGACGCCTTTGACCCAATACCTATCACCCGACTCAAGAACCTAACTAGCAATGAGATAGAGATAAACAAAGTCAAGGCAAGTATTATTTCAAAGGAATAGGACTTTGGTATTTCAGCCACCTGGAAAGAGTCCGTGATATTCTCTACCTGTGTCAGGACAGTGTGTCTTGCATCAATGGCAAGGTGATCAGCTTCTTGCGTTGGAAAATATTCAAACTCCAAAAGAGGCATGAAAAAAGACCCAACCAAACTTGCCAGTAGGAAGAAGCGAGAAAAACTATGACTTGAGGTACTACTGAGCAGTACCTTATAAAGACACCAAAAAAAAGCTTGTGTTAAAATCACAATGATGGCATACAGCAATACATTCATTTCTTATGCTTTTGGATTTGACTGTCTATAAGTAATTTGATCTCTTCCAACTCCTCCGCTGTGAGGTCATCACTTTCAGCGAAGTATGAAGCAAACTTCCTGGGTGAACCATCAAAAAAGGTAGAAAGCAAACCCTTGAAAGAATTGTTCAGATAAGACTGTCTCTCAACCAGAGCAAAGTACTGACGAGATCTACCATGCGTCTCAAAACCAATCCAACCCTTCTTCACAAGTACATTAACCACAGTAGAGATAGTAGTATAGGCCGGCTTAGGATCTGGATATAAATCCACGAGATCCTTCAAGTAAGCTTTACCCAATTTCCAGAGATATTTCATCAATTGACTTTCAGCCTTTGTTAAATCTTTCATGATGCAATACTATAACTATAGTTATAATAATACAATCTCAAGCAGTGATTTTACAGAACATTTTTCTGCTTCCTGATGTACTTTCGTAGGCAACCCTAAAAATGATGGAAGCAATAATTGAGTTCTTTAGTGAAGTTCCAGTTTGGTTCAGGAGCGGCTTATTGATTGGCGGTATTGTTCTTTTTTGGATGGCAGAGGGTATTCTCCCTTTATTCAAATTCGAATACCGCAAAGTCCGTCATGCAGGTTTAAACCTCTTTTTCACATTGACCACAGCCATTATCGGATTCGGTATGGCGAGTTTGCTTCTGATGGCTTCTGATTTCGTTGCAGCCAATGAGTTCGGTTTACTCTACCTTGTCGAAATGCCACTCTGGGCACAGGTAATTGTTGGAGTATTGCTTCTGGATTGCATTGGAGCTTACTTGATTCATTTTGTGGAACATAAAGTAAAATGGATGTGGAAATTTCACGTAGTTCATCACAGTGACACTACTGTAGATGTGACCACTGGCCTACGGCATCACCCTGGAGAAACAGTATTTCGAATCACCTTTACGATTGCCGCCGTGATCATTGTCGGAGCACCAATTGGCATCGTCATGATATATCAATCACTTTCAGTGCTGTTTGCACATTTGACGCATGCGAACCTGATCGTTCCTCCAAAGCTTGATAAAGCGCTATCATATGTCTTTGTAACACCGAATATGCATAAAGTGCACCATCACTATCAGCAACCACTTACCGACACCAACTTTGGCAACATATTCTCAGTTTGGGATAGACTATTTGGCACCTTCGCATATGTCGATGACCTTCAGGAATTGAAGTATGGAATTGATACTCATATGGATCCTGCTGAAAATGACAGACTAGGTAATTTGCTTTCTATTCCCTTTCAGGAGTATCGTCAACCGGAAAACTTGAACCGGACCTCCCAGACTTAGACCAAATTATTCCCACTCAACGCAGATTGTCCAAGGCAAACAATCTTTGTGATTTTTTGAAAAAGCAGGGACTTATTATTGCATAATCGTAAAATGCGATAATTAAAAACAACCAGTTTTTCATTTAGCTTAAAACCTATGAAAATCCTTATTACTCTCTCTGCCGTTTTTATTTCATTGATTTCTTTTGGCCAGCGAATAAGCGAAGACGATTTACCTATTAGTCTGGTCGCTAAGTATTACTATCATTATCCCAATGCGGAAGAACAAACTTGGACCAAGGTGGTGAAGGGTGGAGAAGAACGATTCAATGTGGAATTCACATTTGAAGGAAAGGACTACTCAGTCTCTTACAATAAACAAGCCTGGAGATTGACTGAAAGAATAAAACTGACATCTAAGGAGGTTCCTGCTACCACCTTTGATTTTGTGACTCGAAGATTCTCAGATGATAAATTCAAAATCACAGCTTTTACGCAGCTCAATACCTTTGAAAACTTGCGACCAGCAGACTCTTTCTATTCTATGGAAGTAAAGGTTAAGAAGGATTTATACGTTCTTTACTTTGATGAAAAGCTAGAGCACCTTGACGGCTCGTCTACGCAAGTATTATCTGGGCTTTAGACAGCCATTATGCTATTGGAAGCGTTAGCGTGAACATTGTGCCCTGACCCTCTTTCGACTTTACTGTAAGCTTGCCATTATTCCTTCTTATGAACTCTGCACACAATACTAGTCCTAAACCTGTGCCTTTTTCACCAGAAGTTCCTAATTCACTCCTTTTGCTGACTGAATTAAATAATGTCTTTTGCTGAGATTTTGATATACCCAGGCCATTATCCTTAATATTAATTGCAACGACTTCTTTATTCGAGGTTGCGTTAACTACGATTTCACCACTTGGCTTAGTGAATTTCGTAGCATTATCGAACAGGTTGCGGATTACAAAATCAAACATGTTGCGATCCGCAAGGACAGAAAGTCCTTCAGGAATATCGATGATTAGGGAGACGGCTTTTTCTTTTAGTTTCAATTCATAAAGATTCGAATTTTGAGCAACTACCTCCAGCACACTTACAGTTTCTCTTTCAGGATTTAGCTTATCAGCTTGACTTCTAGACCAAGCCAGCAAATTTTCCATCAATAGTGAAATTCTATTAGCAGACTTTAGAATTCTATTAGCAAATTCCCTGGTTTCGGTTTCATTAAACCTATTAATATCCTCTACCAAAATGTTAATCATCATCATCATGGTAGCCATCGGTCCTTTGAGATCGTGACCTATAATAGATAGAAATTTCTCCTTCACATCATTACTCTCTTCCAACTGAATCATTTGATCATTGATTTTTGTCAACAGCTGACTGTAGGAATTGTATAGCGAAGCTGTTTCCCATGATGGATGCTTCAAGGGGTTTTTAGCGACCTCCATTTTTCCTGATGCCAGCGATTTTTGCATAGTCTGAGCCAGTTTATTGATCGCCACTGAAGCATAGTGTGACATTGCCAAGCCAAAAACTGCGGATACTATGAAGCAAGCCAATGTCATCTGGAAATAAATCCGTATCCTACTCCTAACAAACTGCTCTGCAATAGATCCGGCTTGACTATTCAAAATCTCAAAATCTTTGGCTAAAGCATTTTGAGTAGCTAATATCTGACTGATTGCCCCCCTGTCATGATCCCCAATTTTCTCTTCAAGTATCACCACCGAATTGAAAGCTGTTGTATAACCCTCAAGTAAAAGTCTTGCTTGAAGTCCACGCTCTGTGTGACCTATTCTTCCAATGATTTCTGTGCTTAATTCACGAAGTTCATGGACATATAGGGTGTCTGATCTCAAAAAGTAATCTTTCTCATGACGTCTCAGAGATAGAAGTTCTGATAAGGGCACTTGATCTTGATAATTTTCCAACTCATGGATAAATGCTCTCATTTCCCCCTCCAGACCATCATCCTTGAATCCCCTTGTCAGCTGAAGATTCATAATCTCATGATGAACAGAATCGTAGGATTCCAAGCTTTCAATGATTGATGAAACAAAATCCCCCCGATCTATAAGTTCACGGGCTGTCTGGTGTCTGATGTAGTCAAGGGTATCCTTAAGATCCAGAAAAAGCTCTTTTCTCTCTAATCTCGCCGGAAAAGCCGGATCTCTGTAAAAATCACGCTTGATCGTCTCATCCGTTCTAAGGATTAAATCACGATTAATCAGGGTAAGGGTCTTCTTCTGAGCGTCGGCTACTGCAAACTGCAACTCCCTAATCTGGGATACGTCTTTTAAGCCAGCTATAGCAAAGATGGTTGCTAATCCAAAAAGGACTAAAAACAAACAAAATGCCAGAAGGATACGGCCTTTTAGAGAATTCAAAATATTGCCCTTCAGAGACAATATTATCGCTCAAAGGCCTGTTTGCTAGGCAATCGCTGTTAAGATACGATTAAATATCAGTGCGTCAAAATTCACAGTTCCCAGGAGTCCTGGGGAATGGTATCGCATCCCTGATGTTGTTCATACCAGTGGTGAACTGAATCATTCGTTCGAATCCCAGTCCAAAGCCACTATGAGGAACTGTTCCAAACTTTCGAGTTTCCAAGTACCACCACAGATCTTCTTCCGGAATATTCATCTCCTTCATCCTGGTTAGCAAAGGCTCCAACCTTTCTTCTCGTTGAGACCCCCCTACTATCTCTCCTATACCAGGAAACAGGATATCCATTGCCCCTACGGTTTGACCATCATCGTTTTGACGCATATAGAACGCCTTGATATCCTTTGGATAGTTGTAGAGTATGACTGGTTTTTTGAAGTGTTTCTCCACCAGGAATCTCTCATGCTCAGATTGTAAATCAGCGCCCCACCCCTCAATTAGAAATTGAAATTTCTTCTTCTTATTTGGTTTTGAGTTGCGCAACACATCTATTGCTTCGGTATATGTCAGTCTGACGAACTCATTATCCCTTACGAATTGAAGTCGTTCCAGAAGACTCATTTCATTGCGCTCCTGTTGCGGCTTGCTTTTTTCCTCTTGTATCTCACGGTCGTTCAAAAACTTAAGATCGTCCATGCAATGATCTAGCGCGAAAGACACCAGGTACTTGAGCATTTCCTCGCCCAGGTCCATCATGTCTTCAATATCATAAAAAGCCATTTCCGGCTCTATCATCCAAAACTCGGAGAGGTGACGTGTGGTATTTGAATTTTCAGCCCGAAAGGTCGGCCCAAAAGTGTAGATATCTCCTAGTGCCAAAGCACTGAGCTCCCCCTCAAGCTGGCCAGAGACGGTAAGGTTGGCTTCTTTACCAAAGAAATCCTGACTGTAATCAATATTCCCCTGATCATCTTTAGGGACTTTGGTCAAATCCATAGTCGTCACCTTAAATGTCTCACCAGCACCCTCCGCATCAGAGCTGGTAAGAATTGGTGTATTGATATAAAAGAACCCTTTCTCGTGGAAGAACTTATGGACTGCAAACGCCATAGAATGTCTGATCCTCAGCACAGCACTTATGGTATTGGTCCTAGGACGTAGGTGAGCAATTTCCCTTAGGAATTCCAAACTATGTCTCTTCGGCTGAAGAGGAAACTTATCTGGATCAGCCACCCCTAAAATCTCCAATTCACTTAGAGCCAATTCCACTGACTGTCCTGAACCTTGAGAAGCTACTAATTTGCCCTTAGCTGCTAAACTGGCTCCTGTCGTCACGTCTTTCAGCGCATCCTCTGAAAAAAGGCCTGCATCCGCTACGATTTGCAAATTGTGAATAGAAGAACCATCATTTAAGGCAATAAAAGTCACATTCTTCGACCCTCTCTTAGTTCTGACCCAACCTTTGACAAGAACTTCCTCGTCAACTTTCGCGCTATCAAATACTTCTTTGATTTTAGTTCTTCTGAGTTTCACAGCTTCAATAAATTTTTGAAGCCGTAAAATTAGCAATAGCTACGATTGAGCCACTATTCAGTAAATGAGAAAGACTTGCCTAAGTCAGAAATTATGTCATCTTCCTCCACTTTCTCACCAAAAGTCAGATATAGCTTATTCTCACTCACCTTTTCAATGGTGGTATGGTCGCCAAATTTTTTGTCTAACCCTTTAATTAGACTAATGAAAAGATCTATCAGATTCCTATCCGATATATAAGTGACTTCCAACTTATCGTCATTGAGCCAATTGTATTTAAATCGAGGGGGATATGCTCCTTGTATATGCTGGGTAACTCTATCATGCACATGATCCAGCTTTTCTATTGCGTCCCTTGTACCCTTCATGCCTCTGTAGAATACCCCATAAAGTTTAGGAGAATACTCGACACACCAATGTTCTCCAAAAGCATCAAATATTTCCTGTAATTCCTTTCCGAGGGTATTGGCACTGAGCACAAAAAGTTCCACACTCTGAACTTCGTCTATATCATCCCGTATTCTAGTACCGTAGCTGAAGTTCTCTTCGAACCCTAAGGCTCTCATTATTTTCTTCCAGGATTCTTCACCATAGTATTTGATGATCGTCTCCTCTAGACAGTAATGAATGGTTCCTTTCATGATGTATTGGTTCTATATAACTAATCTAACGGTTTCAGATCACAATACATCTTCGCAAGGAATCAAAGCGGTTGAAAGGGTAGAAAGAGGGTTAAAAACTTCTGGAGGCAAACTGAAGAGAACAAAAATTAAAATCATATAATATTTTTGGGTTTCTAATTCATCCATGCAAAAACTCAGTCTTACCCAGTCATTACAACAAAAGCTGTCCCCACAGCAAATCCAGTTCATCAAACTGCTGCAAGTTCCTACTGCAGAATTGGAAAGCAGAGTGGAGGAAGAGCTCGAGACTAATCCAGCTCTGGAGGAAGGAAAGAATGATGAAAAAGAAGAGTACGATGATTCTGATGATTTCGAGGAAACTCCGGATCTAACAGAAAACCTTGAAGAATATCTACATGATGACTATTCCGGTTACAAAATGCAGGGAGACGGCAGGTCTGATGAAGATGATAAAGAAATGCCAGTCTCCGTGGGGTCTACCTTGCATGAGCAACTGGTATCACAACTTGGGTTTTTGAGACTTTCAGAAAGAGAGACTTTAATAGGCAAACAGCTTATCGGTAGTATTGATCAGGAAGGCTACATCCGTCGAGAGCTGGAGGCTATCGCCAATGATCTTGCCTTTTCAACAGGATTAGAAACAGACGTGGATGAACTAGAGCATGTGCTCTTTAAAATTCAGAATTTCGAACCTGCTGGAATCGCTGCCAGAAGTCTTCAAGAGTGCCTTTTGCTTCAATTGGAAAGAAAAGACCCTTCTGAGGCAGTGAATAGGCTTTCTTATGAGATCATTGATAGGTGCTTCAACGAATTCTCAAAAAAACACTACGAGAAGATCGCTAAGAAACTGGAGGTAGGGGATGAAGAACTCCTAAAGGACGCTATTCAAATCATCACCAGACTGAATCCAAAACCAGGAGGCACAGGTGAAGAAATCGTAAAGACCCAATACCTGATTCCCGACTTCACACTCACTAATAATAATGGTGAACTAGAATTAAGCCTAAATGGCCGAAATGCTCCTGAGTTGAAGGTAAGCAGATCATACTCTGATATGCTCCACGCCTATGATAAGAGTGACAAAAAGGACAAAAAACTGAAAGAGACTGTCACTTTTATCAAGCAAAAGTTGGACTCTGCTAAATGGTTCATTGACGCTATCAAGCAAAGGCAGCAGACGTTGCTTAACACTATGCAAGCCATAGTAGACTTTCAATATGACTATTTCCTGGAAGGGGATGAAAGCAAACTCAGACCCATGATCCTAAAGGATATTTCAGAACGCATTGGCATGGACATCTCGACTGTATCAAGGGTAGCAAATAGCAAGGCCATTCAGACAGAATTTGGGGTATTCCCGCTGAAGTACTTTTTCTCTGAAGGCATTGCTACAGATAGCGGAGAAGATGTCAGCAGCAGGGAAGTGAAAAACAAGCTCAAGTCCTTCATTGATGAAGAAGACAAACGCAAACCTCTCTCTGATGACAAATTGGAAAAACTTTTGAAAGGAGTAGGATACAACATTGCCAGAAGAACTGTTGCCAAATACAGAGAACAGCTCAACATACCCGTAGCCAGACTAAGAAAAGAGTTATGACTCGACAGTTGATGCAGACGATTTCTATCGTCTTCCACCCTTTGCTACTGGCAACTTACATGTTTACCGTTTTTTACTTCTTTGCTCCTCACCTGATTGGAAGCATCAGTGTAGACAGAATCCCTACATTAATACTTGCTGTTTTCCTGACTACCTTCTTAATCCCAGCTTTTAGCATTGGCGTGATGAAGCTGACCAGTAAGATCACGAGCTTCGAAATGACCAAACGGGAAGAGCGCTTTCTTCCCTTCCTGTCTATCGCCATGTTCTATGCAGCGACCAGCTATATGTTTATCACGCAATTTCGAATTGCTCCAAGCCTCGCGTGGGTTCTGATTATTGTGACCACACTCATCATTACGCTGCTATTGATTACGATCAAATTCAAAATCAGCATCCACGGTGCAGCCAATTGGGCTGCAGTTGGAATACTTGCTCACTTTCTACTATTGGAGGGTAAGACGATGCTCATTCCATTGATAGTTTGGACGATAGCTGCGGGATTAGTCTCTACATCAAGACTTTCTCTTGGTAGACACACGAATAAAGAAGTTTGGATTGGTAATATCTATGGCTTTCTGTTTGCTTTTATAGGCCTTCTGGTGTTCAAAGTACCCATCTAGAAGCCGGATATATTGATCCCAAGCGTCCAAATATTTGGATTGGCAACACCTCCCGGGGCTTGTTCCGACCTATAGAGCTCTGAGAAGTAGTATTTATAGAAGACATGCAATCCTCTAAGTCCGTACCTCGCCTGAACCCCAAATCGGAAGTTATTTAAGCCGAAAGTATCCCTTAGTTTTTCTGTTCTCCTTACATCATCAAAATCATATTTGATTTTAGTGTGGGACTCCATTCTTAGCCCAATGATAGCTCCAACACCAAAGAACATACCTTCACCATCCACGGTCTTTGTAGGGT
>CAZZHO010000076.1:0-20968 GCA_964653795.1 uncultured Roseivirgaceae bacterium
TTAGGTTCACAATAAAAACGAGCTTCTCTGTATCATCCGGAAAGTTGACAAAGACAATGGAGCTCTGATTGATATTGACCTTTTTCAGTAATTCGATACTCTTGAAATCACTATAGAGGGTGAAAACAAGCTTACTATCGTAAACATCCTTTATGAAGTCAATGTCATTTTTGTCATTCGTGATGATGGCAATCTTCTTGTTTACTCCAACTAGCTGATCTGTCACCATCTTACCAAAATCGTCCCATCCAATGATGACGGCATGGTCAGTAAAAGTTGTTCCGTTTAGTCCCAATTTTTTATTCTCTTTAATGGTGGTCATGAGGTTTACAAAGGTGCCAATCAACACTATATGAACACTCAGGCTCATTAAGACGAATGCGGCACCTATAATTCGTCCGTATAATGTGGCTGGAAATAGATCACCATAACCCACAGTCGTTAAGGTTACGATCGAATACCAAAAAGCATTTGAGTAGGTGGTAAGTGCAGATTGATCACTGACTTTTTCAACATTTACCAGAGCGACCAGTAGGATAACATAAATGACAATTCCTATGAATATGTCGAACAGTATCCCAAGTTGGCGATTCTTAAAAAATTTCCTGAACATTAATAGTTAGACGGCTTCTCTCAAATATAAATAAAAGCCGGAATTAGCGCTCTAGAGTTTCGTTCACGTATTGAGCTAAATCTGATAGTGTTTGGAGTTCTAATCTCTCTGCATCTTCTTTACGCATCAACATCGCATAGGTGTTGTTGAAACCTAAAGGACTAAGCCACGAAATACCGTAATTTTCCTTGAATTGCAGATTAACATAGTCATACACCGCGTTTTCATCTCTAATTATCTCTTTTACTTTAGAATGAGGCGCATCAAGAATCACAAGCAGACCGGTGCCAGTATATTCCGGATATATTTGAACTTCGTTCGTTCTGAGGGCATCGAATAGGAGCTTTGTTCCTCCAAACCCAAGTTTAAGGGTAGTGGTAAGGCCTGTTTCATACTCGATCAATTGTGCAAAGACATGAGCAAGAACATAACTCTCAGTAAAGGCTTTTGATCCAATTACGATTTCCCCGTTGACCTTGAGTCCGGCTTCAGGATTAGTCTTTATCCCAAGGGTTCTTTCTATTAACAAGGCTGCTGCTTCCTTTAAGCTTTTTTGGTTTTCATCCACTTCGAAGTTGATTTCAGACATAAGTTCGTCGCTGATTACCCCGTCCAATTTGTTAAGAGCTGTAGAGATCGAGGGATGTTCTGTTAAAATCTGATTATTAACTAGTGGCGCTGCGTAATAGGGAGGGAAGTAGTTTTTGTCATCCTCAATTCTGACGAAATCATAAGCCATCATTTTACCATCGGTAGTAAAGCCCTCGATAATATCCACCTCTTTATTCTCCAGTGCGGCATATAGTAAGCCAAGGTCCATTTCTTTGATTTCTAAGGGTAAGTTGTAGGCAGCTTCTAACCCTTCGTATCCATCTTCTCTGTATATGAATTCGGAATTGAATCCGGCTTTAATAGGTAAGGCCTTTGAGGATTGTCCTGAGGGTAGTAGGGAAATCGTAAGAACTATGAGCGGAATAGCAAGAAGTACGTAAAGCAACTTCTTTTTTCGAGCATACTTTACTACCAGACCTAAATAAGTATCTAAGGTGATGGCTAAAGCTGAAGCTGGGATAGCTCCTGCCAATATCATATTACTATTGTTTAAGGTGACACCTCTAAATATGAATTCACCAAGACCACCCGCGGCAATAAGGGCGCAAAGTGTTGCTACTCCTACGTTGATTACAGTAGCCGTTCTTATTCCGGCAAGTATTACGGGAAATGCTATGGGGATTTCGACATAACGCAGTAGTTGAAGGTTTGTCATTCCCATGCCTTTAGCAGCTTCTTTTATTGCAGGATCTATTTCTTTTATTCCAGTGTAAGTATTCCTGACAATAGGCAGTAAAGCATACATAAAAAGGGCAATAACTGCCGGGACCACACCGATACCAAAAATCGGAAGTAGAAAACCCAATAGGGCAAGACTGGGAATTGTTTGGATGATACCTACTAATCCTAGAATTGTTGAAGCTAGTCTTTCTCTGCGTGTTAACAGGATGCCAGTTAGAACACCAATAGCTGAGCCAATACCCATCGCTATTAGGGTAATGTATAGATGCTCAGTAGTCTGGGTCCAAATCTCATTGCTGTGAGATGATAGGAATGTTAGAAAGTCCTTCATATTTATAGATCAGCTACTTTTTGTAGGACTTCACTTTTTATCGAAGGCGAAATTTTGCTGTCACTCAAGATATGCATGAGGCTTTCTCCGTGTGCTTCCATTCCAATCTCCAATGGCGTTATTACCTGGAGCTTCAAGGCAAACTTTTGATGGCCTATGAAGTCTCTCACGAAATCATTTGAGGGGTTTGTGAGTATTTGCAATGGACTGCCTACCTGCTGGAGAACACCCTGGTCCAGCATGGCGACTTTTGTGCCCACTCGCATCGATTCTTCCAGGTCATGGGTTACCATGATGATAGCTTTGTCTTTGAAGACAGGTAAGTCGATTAGATCGCTTTGTAATTGTGCTCTTGTAATTGGATCTAATGCGCTAAATGGTTCATCCATTAAAATGATCTTAGGGTCTAAGACTAGTGCTCTGGCAATTCCCACTCGTTGTTGCTGACCACCACTGAGTTCCATTGGTGTTCTATCGAGGAGTTCTGGTCCCAGTTTCATCATTTCCAAGAAACTTGAAGCCTCCGACTTGTCTAGTTTTTTGCTAGCAATTTTTCTAGGTAACTGAAGATTTTGGAATATCGATAGGTGTGGTAAAAGACCTATTTTTTGGATGACATAACCCTGTTCCCTCCTTAGGCTTTCTGCGGGTATAGTGCTAATGTTCACTCCGTCTATTTCAATTTTCCCCTCATCTAGAGTGTGAAGTTTATTGATGAGTTTTAGCAAAGTAGTTTTGCCACTACCACTTTTTCCTAGCAAGATGATGCGCTCTCCTTTGGAGATTGAAAGGCTTACATTCTTGATTACTTCTTGATCTTTGAAATATTTCCGTACATTTTGAATATTTATTGTTGGTTTCATTAAGAAAAGATTCTTTTTTTACTAACATCGCCTTCATTCATACCTTTTATTAAAAATCGATAATGGATAGACATACCTATGATTACGGAGTAATAGGAAATTGTGCCTTCACTGCACATATTCATACCAATACCAACATTGCCTGGATGTGTTGGCCACGTTTTGATAGTAGTTTCATTTTCGGAGGTATGATGGATCAAGATAAGGGTGGAGAGTTTTCTATTAAACCGATAGGGGACAAAATGATCACCACTCAATACTATATCGAAAATACAAATATTCTGTGTACTGAGGTGGAAGGAGATTCTGGTGTCTATCGTGTCACGGACTTTGCACCTCGTTTTTATCAGGAGGATCGATACTATCGACCGCTCATGCTAGTAAGGAAGATAGAGCGTGTAAAAGGTAATCCCCAATTGGTCGTCAAGTGTAAGCCAAAAGGTAACTACGGAGATGTGGAGCCAGAGCATAGTATGGGTAGTAATCATATTAGGTTTCTAGGCTTAGAGTCACATGTGCGGTTGACTACTAATATTTCATTGAATTATGTATTGGAGGAGGAGAGTTTTGTACTAAATGAAACCAAGTATTTGGTACTTACCTGGGGTCCGCCTTTGGAGGCTTCTCTTAGCGAAACAGTTGAAGTTTTTCTAAACAAAACCACTAACTATTGGCGAAACTGGGTGAAGACAGCCAGTATCGTCACTTTCTACCAAAGGCAAGCGATTAGGTCGGCTTTGATTTTAAAAATTCACCAATATGAGGATACAGGAGCCATTATAGCCGCTGCCACCACAAGCTTGCCAGAGTCACCGGGAAGTGGCAGGAATTGGGATTACCGCTATTGTTGGATGCGAGATACATTCTACACACTCAATGCTTTTAATAATATTGGTCATTTCGAGGAATCGGAGAAGTACTTTCATTATATCTTAAATACCACGCTGGAGGAAAATGATCGGTTTCAACCGCTCTACAGCATTACAGGGAAAAAGGATCTTGTGGAAAATATTACGGAACTATCGGGTTACCAAGGCAACACTCCGGTAAGAATTGGTAACCAGGCCTATACTCATATTCAGAATGACGTATATGGTCAGGTTTTGGTGTCTTTATTGCCACTTTACAATGATTACCGAATCATATTTACCGAGAGGTTTGACGCCTCGGAATTGATTTATCGTGCGCTGAAAATGATAGAGAAGACCTTTGATGAAAAAGATGCCGGTCTTTGGGAATTCAGGAATTTGGCGCAGCATCATTGTTACACTTACCTTTTTCATTGGGCAGGAAGTAGTGCTGCTGTGAAAATTGCTAAGGTCATAAAGGATGATAGGATTGGAGAGTTGGCTACAAAATTGAAATTGCGATCCGCTGAGATGATCGAAAAGTGCTACGTACCTAAGAAAAAGGGGTATGCTCAAGCAGTTGGGGTGGATCGAATGGATGCTAGCACATTGCAGCTGATCATGATGAATTATCTACCTAAGGAGTCACAGCAAGCAAAAGAGCATTTGAAAGCCATGGAAGCAGAACTCCACGCCAAAAATGGTCTATTTTATAGATACAAGCATCAAGATGATTTTGGCGAGCCTGAAACTACATTCCTAATCTGCGCCTTTTGGTATGTGGAGGCCCTGGCTTGTGTAGGTAGAATGGATGAAGCCATTTCCTACTTTGAGAATTTGATTTCTTACAGCAATCATGTTGGCCTTCTTAGTGAAGATGTGAAAGAGCAAGACGGAAGCATGTGGGGCAACTTCCCCCAAGCCTACAGCCACGTGGGTTTACTCAATGCTGCAACTCGCATCGCTAACAAATTGGATAGGCCCAATTTCTACTGAGTTAGTTGATTCAATAAGGTTCTAATGCTCTTGTAGTTTTCGACTCTGTATTTGGCCGCAGATGATAGACCGCCCACTTTCACAGTGTGCGCTTGTGAGGGCATTGCCTTGAAAGTGTCTTCATCCGTCCAGTCATCTCCACAGGCCATGTAAAAGTCCGACTTGTGCTTCTCCAGCCATTTTAGGGCTGCTTTTCCTTTATTGACTTGGCTGTTCTTGATTTCTACTACCATGTCACCTTCTAATACCTGCAGGTCCTGATCCGAACTGATGTATTTCAAGTGACTCGCTAGCTCTCTGGTTCTGATTTCTCCCAGACCAGTTTCTACCTTGCGATAGTGCCATACCAAAGAGTAGTCCTTCTCTTCCACAAAGGAACCAGGGGTTCTGTTTACATACCCATTGAGTACTTCCTGAATATCACTTTTCCAAGAGCCAGTCATTTTGACGAACATATTCCATTCGCCACCGGATTTTTTGTTCCAAACTCCATGTTCGGCTATAATGTCTAAATCGTAACCTTCCAACCAATCGTTGAGTGTATGACGGTCTCTGCCGCTTATTACTACTACCTGATTTTTTTTGTCGGATGTAAGCTGAGCAAGAATTGCTTTCAATTCCTTGTCTGGCTTTGAGTCTGCTGGATTGCTATTGAAACCTACCAATGTTCCGTCATAGTCGAGAAAGATGAGTCGTTTCTTAGCTTTTTGATAATCTCCCACGATCTGCTCTGAAATCGCGTCGGTTAGAGGTTTAGTTTGCAGGTTAGCTTGTTCTTTTTTGATGTAATCCAGCCTTGACATAAATAGATCCACCCATTGGTGAATGTTATATCGCTGAATGGATTTTTGCATGATCTCCATTCTTCTCTGCTGCTCTGCAATTGGCATGTCCAAAGCTTCCTTTATTGCTTCTACCAATTCATTTATGTCATTCGGATTGATAAGAATTGCATCTGAAAGTTCTTTGGAGGCCCCAGCCATCTCACTTAGTATCAATACGCCTTTCTTATCGAGCTTACTGGCTATATACTCTTTGCAAACCAGGTTCATGCCATCTCTCATAGGATTGACCAAAGCGACATGAGCCATACGGTAGAATGCCGACAGTGCTGGTAGAGGAAAACTGCGATAGAAGTAGTGAACAGGCGTCCAATTCATTCTGCCGAATTTGCCATTGATCCTGCCCACCAATAAATCGATTTCCTCCTTAAGTTGCTTGTATTTAGGAACAGTATCCCTGGAAGGAACTAGCACCATAAGAAGAGACACCTTATTCCTATACTCGCTGTATTTTGTTAAAAACTGTTCGAACGCCCTAAGTCTTTGTGGGATTCCTTTCGAATAGTCGAGGCGATCAATACTTAGGATTACTTTATGTTCTCCGATTGAAGTTCGATACCTAACTTCTCTTTCAAGCGTTTCTGGGGATGCTGCAGCATTCACGTATTTATCATAATCTATTCCCATCGGAAGGGCGTCAGCAAGGATTTGGCGATTGCCTACATTGATTTGTCCATTGCTATTTCCTAAACCTGCCAGTCTGTTCACTGATGAAAGGAAGTGCCGCATATCATCGTATGTGTGAAACCCTAATAAGTCAGCGCCAAGCATACCTTCCAAAAGTTCTCTACGCCATGGTAGTAATCTGAAAGATTCGAAAGATGGGAAGGGGATATGTAGAAAGAAACCTATACTCACATTGGGTTTTTCCTCCCTGATAAGGCCTGGTAGTAGAAGCAATTGATAGTCATGTATCCAAAGTGTATCCCCATCTTCTATGACATCCTCTAGTTCTTTAGCAAACTTTCTATTCACCTTCTGGTAAGCTTTCCAAAGGCTTTCATCGTAGACCGTATACTGGTTGAAGTAGTGAAAATTTGGCCACAGCGTTTCATTGCTAAATCCTTCATAGAAATCCTCAATCTCAGAAGCGCTTAGGAAGACAGGCTTCATGCTTTCCTGCTTCAGGTGCTTAGCGATTTCTTCCTTTTGAGCATTTTTCGTAACGGCCAGCCCGGGCCAACCTACCCAAACATTATCTCCTTCTTTGTAAATAGAACCGAGCCCTGTAGCTAATCCGCCTTCACTAGTGGAATAAATAAGTTGATTCTTCTCTTGCTTAATTTTGATTGGCAAGCGGTTTGATACGATAATGGTTTTGGACATGAAGGTTTCTTTAGATTTTAAAATAAAGCAACAAACACTGAAATGATCGCAAAAAAGGAAAACCTTTATTTTAAATTAATTCTACATCTAATGTGTTTTGTGAGATTCAGTCTCGTTTTACTATTCTTCTTGAATGGCGGTTTGAGCATTCAGGCTCAAGATAAATGGGAAATAGATAAAAAAGCCAGTATTGAATTTTCGGGAAAGAAAGCGCAAGGATCTCTTTCCGGTTTGACGGGAAATATTGTTTTCAGTCCTGATAGTTTGAGTTCGTCTTATTTCAATGTAGAGGTTGATGTGGCTACTATTGAAACTGGCAATAGTCTCAAGAATAAACATGCAAAAAACGAAAACTGGTTTTTTGTAGATCAATTTCCAAAAATCAGTTTTAGGAGCGAAAACATAATCAGACGTCAAGATCGTTTCATTGCCGCTGGCGTATTGGAGGTGAGAGGAGTAAAAAGAGAAGCACAAATTATTTTTGATTTCGAGGAAAACGAACAAGTAGGAATCTTTCTAGGGACGATGAAGGTAAATAGGCTTGATTTTGGAATTGAAGGGAATATGATGGCATTTGTAGTAGGAGAAGATTTTGATGTTTCAATTGAGGTGCCTGTATTGAAGGTTTCAAAGAAGTGAGAAGAGCTTATTTCATTATTCCGCCAGAGGTCCAGTTGCTGGATATAACTGGGCCTGCACATATATTCTATGAGGCAGGAGAGTATGGGGCAGATCTTGAATTGACATATGTTTCTATGTCAGAAAATACGACTGATTCGTTTTCTACTGCGGGATTACACTTTCAAAAGTTGGTTTCCTTTCAGGAATGCGAACCTTCCTCCGAAGACTGGATTTTTATTCCGGGTTTGGAGACTAGCCTTACCGATGATCAGAGTTTTCTTGAAGCCCATAAGAGCTTTTTTGATTGGCTTTTGAAACAGAGTCGAAATGCAATTAAAGTATGCAGTGTTTGTACGGGAGCATATTTATTGGGTTTAGCTGGTGTTCTTGAGAACAGAAGCTGTACAACTCATTGGAAGTATATCGATGACTTCAAAAGCAGGTTTACTGCAGCGCATGTATTGGATGATAGACTTTTTGTGAAGTCTGAAAATGTATATTCAAGTGCCGGCGTTTCTTCAGGAATAGACCTGGCCCTATTTCTTTTGGAAGAAGCCTATGGTCCCATCTTCGCCACTAAGGTGGCCAAGGAAGTTGTGGTTTTTTTAAGGAGATCTGAAAGTGATCCTCAGTTGAGTGTCTTTTTAAAATTCAGAAACCACATTGATAGCAGAATTCACCAAGTGCAGGACTTCATTGCTCAAAACCTATCCTCTAAAAATTCTGTGGATGATTTGGCGGGTCACGTTCACATGAGTCCTAGAAACCTCACAAGGTCCTTCAAGAAAGCCACTGGAATTACCATCGGAGCCTACTTGGAAAGGTTGAGGCTGGAGCGTGCTACCCACTTGCTCTCTGAGGGTCAGAAAGTGGACGCTGTAGCCGCTGGTATCGGTCTTTCCTCAAACCAACTGAGGTCTTTGCTTTCTCAAAATCAAATGGGCTTACCCTCTCAAATGTCCCGATCCTGAGTTATTATGTCCTTGTGCCTGGGTAGTCTCAACTCTACTTTTGGATTGTCAAAAACAAATTCAGAATATGAGACTATCAATTTTTTCCATTTTACTACTATCGGGATTTATGTCGCTGGGACAGCCCTCCAATGAATATATATGTCCTCCATGTGGGAGTGCCTGTGATAAAGAAGTACATGATGCTCCAGGGGTATGTTCGCACTGCAATATGGTATTGGTGAGGAAAGATCGTTCCAAGACAATTGCCTTTTATCTGCAGGATAGGGTTGAAGTATTGGATTTTGCAGGTCCTATGGAAGTGTTTTCCTACGCTGGCTATAAAGTCTTTACAGTTTCTAAAACCCGTGAACCAATCAAATCTCAAGGTATTTTGACTGTAGTTCCTGATTACAGTATCGAAGATGCTCCAGAAGCAGATATACTCGCTTTCTTCGGAGGAAACTCAAACACGCCGACCAATGATAAGGATGTTATCAATTGGGTTAAAGGGCAGGAGGTTGATTACCATTTTTCGGTATGTACCGGAGCTTTCATATTGGCCGAATCTGGAAAGCTTGATGGTCTGACAGCCACTACTTTCCATACAGCCCTTGATGGCTTGGAAAAGGATTATCCAAAGGTTGATGTTAGAAGAGATGTTCGTTTTGTGGACAATGGTAAGGTCATTACTACCGCTGGAATTTCGGCAGGTATAGACGGAGCCTTGCACCTTGTAGCGAAACTGCAAGGATTGAATGCTGCAAAACGCACCGCCTACTACATGGAATATGATAACTGGGTCCCTGGTAATGGGCTTTTGCTTACTGATGATAACCCTTATGCCGATAAGGGCATGAAGCTCACTGATTTCGAAGGAGTTTTTGAATTTCGTAATGGAAACAAGATTCAATTGCTTGTGAAAGAAGATGAGTTATACGCTGATTTATCAGGTACGCTATTCCCACTTTATCCAGAAACAAAGGATGTGTTTTCAGATGTCAATAGTGAGCCGGTTTTTTTTGAAAGGGAAGGATCTGGTGAGATCATTGGTTATCGTTTACAGCCAGAGGGCAATTTGTTTAAGAAGCTGAAATAGGCACTAAACCTGTAGGTATGAACGAGAGCCCCGGACTGGGGCTTTTTTTGTTGATTCCAATAAAAAGGAACCTAACTATTAAAACTACGTTTAGGATTTTTATATTTAAGCTACGTTTAGGATTTAAATGCAATTATGGGAAAGTATAGAATGGGTGAATTCGAAGAGGTAGTACTGCTTACGGTAGCTATCCTATATGAGAATGCTTATGGGATAGCTATCAAAGAAGATATTGAAAGCAGACTGGGAAGGAAGGTCAGTGTAGGGGCGATGAGAACCGCTTTGAGTAGGTTGGAAAAGAAGGGCTTACTTGAATCTGAATTTGGCGAGGCGACAGCTATTAGAGGGGGGAAGCGAAAGCGATATTTCAAAGTGACGCCATTTGGCAAAAAGGAACTTGAAGAGGTGATGGAGACGAGGAAGAAGCTGTGGGAAGCAATACCCTCTGTGACTTTTGATTTCAAATTCTCATGAGTAGCGAGGAAAATATTCCCGAATTACCAAAGCTCGGAAAGAGACTGCTGCGGTGGTTTTGTGATCCGGACCTTTTAGAAGATGTGGAAGGTGATCTTTCAGAGCTTTACGCTATAAGGTGGTCAGATAATCAAGGTCAAGCTAAACGGCATTTTTGGTTGGATTTAATCCTGCTAATGCGTCCGGGTATTATCAAAAGATTAGGTGGTCAAAATCAAAAACTCAATACAACAATGCTTAACAATTTTATGAAAACGGCCTATCGAAGTTCGGTTCGATATAAGGCTTACACAACACTCAATATATTGGGTCTGATACTCGGTATCTCATCGAGCCTTTTGATTTTCCTATGGGTTCAGGATGAAGTATCGATGGACAAGTTCCACAAGGACGGAGATCGGGTTTATCAGCTGTTCCGCAATATGAGGCAAACAGGAGGTGTTGTGAATACCACATTTACTATTCCTAAACCTATGGCTGATCTGATGCGATCTGAATATTCAGAAGTGGATCAGGTTGCTCAGCTTAGTTGGCCAGTAGAGGTGTTACTGTCCGATGGTGAAAACCCATCCAAGGTGGAAGGTCGGTTTGTTACTCCAGAATTCCTGGATCTGTTCACTTACCCTTTGATCATAGGGGATAAGGAGAGCGCTTTGGAAGACATGAATAGTATCTTGATTTCAGAAAGCCAGGCAATTCGATTTTTTGGAGATGAATGGAAAGCCAATGCACTTGGTAAGTCCATTAGAGTAGACAATGAGGCCGATGCTATTGTGACTGGAGTGTTTCAAGATCCTGGGAGCAACTCTTCTTTAGATTTCGATTGGTTAATTCCAGCGGAGGCATTTTTCGTCGAGAATGATTGGGTGGAAGACTGGGGTAATGGAAACTTCAACATCTTCTTCACCCTCAAAGATGAAAGCAGTGCCCCTACAATTCAGGAGCGGATATACAGTGAGATTTTAGATCATACTAAAGACAATGCCGGCGCAGGAGATGAGACCCTCATCATGGTGAAATATGCCGATCGCTATCTGTATTCCAATTTCGTAAATGGAGAGGTATCCGGTGGGAGAATTGTGTATGTCAGGATACTGAGCGTTGTGGGAATATTCATTCTCCTCATTGCGGCGATTAACTTCATGAACCTTGCTACTGCCAGATCCAATAGA
The DNA here is from genome assembly GCA_964653795.1 of uncultured Roseivirgaceae bacterium. Lineage (GTDB taxonomy): Bacteria > Bacteroidota > Bacteroidia > Cytophagales > Cyclobacteriaceae > JAWPMT01. The sequence continues at coordinate 11,429 of CAZZHO010000076.1, forward strand.
AGATCTAAGGAAGTTGGGGTTAGGAAAGTGATGGGTGCCAACAAGGGGTCGGTGGCCTTCCAGTTTCTTTTTGAATCGGTACTAACAACGCTATTGGCCGTTTTGGTCTCAGTTTTATTAGTGGTGCTTATCATGCCTTCTTTCAATCTTTTGGTGAACAAGGCTTTGGTGCTAGACTTACTGTCAATGAAAACATGGTTGTTATTGCTCGCAATAGCGGTGTTGATCGGACTTTTAGCCGGTAGCTATGCTGCCTTCTTATTGCCCTCTCTAAAGATCGATCAGGCATTGAGAGGTCAGGTGAAGCAATCTAACGTAGTAGGGCTGTTAAGAAAGGGGCTGGTGGTCTTTCAGTTTGGGGTGACAGCCCTATTGATGATAGGCACTTTTGTCATTTATCAACAACTTTCATTTGTCTTAGACAAAGACCTTGGCCTTGATAAGGAGCAATTACTAATGGTGCCATTGGAAGGGGATCTAGCTGGAAAATGGGAGACTTATAAGACTGAACTGCAAACTCTCAATGGTGTGAGCAAAGTTTCCTTTTCATCTGGCAATCCCATCAACTATGGGCGATCAACAAGCTCTGCCACTTGGAAAGGTAAAGACCCGGAAAAAGGCTACGAGGTAAACGTCATGTTGGTCGATAAGGACTTTGTCGGTACCATGGGAATGGACATCAAGAGCGGTCGAGACTTTAATCCTGATATGAATGATGAGAGAGGCTATATCATCAATGAGGTGGCGGCAGAGCTAATAGGTTATGAAGATCCTATTGGGGAGTTTCTGTCTTTTTGGGGCCAGGACGGAAAGATCATAGGAGTGGTGAAGGACTTTCACATGCGAGATTTGTACGAGCCGATAGCTCCTCTTATCATCACATCGGCTAGTTTCAGACCCCCCAATGTCGCGTTGATTCGCTTTGATGGTAGTACCCAACAGGTATTGAGTAGTGTGGAGTTGCTTACGAAGGAAATGAACCCCGCATATGATTTTGAATATGAATTTCTCGACCAAAGCTATGCTGATGGATATGAGGCCGAGTTTACCGTTCGGGCTTTGGCTTTGATTTTTTCTATCCTTTCCATCATTATTTCAGGTATGGGATTGTATGGGTTAAGTGCTTATACCACGGAGCAAAGGTCCAGAGAGATAGGCGTGAGAAAAGTGCACGGCGCTTCTACTGGCAGTATCGTGACGCTATTGACGAAGGAATACTCCATACTGATGATGTTGGCATTCTTATTGGCGGCACCTGTTGCGTATTACGTAGCTAATTCCTGGTTGGACAATTTCCAATTCAGAATGGAGCTGCAGTGGTGGGTTTTTCTGGTAGTGGCAGTAGCTACCATCGCCATTGGGCTGCTGTCGGTTGGATACAAATCTTACAGAGCGGCTAGTGCCAATCCTATTTTGTCTTTGAAGGATGAATAACAAGGACGCCTCAACCTACAGTCCTATTGGTAGGCCGTCACTAGATGTGAGCGGGCCACGTAGGTTGCCGCTTACCCTCGGATCAAGATGAAGTTGGAAGTAGCTATGTTTTTTTCTCCCGAAGAAAACATAGCTATTTCTTTTGGCCGAAACCCTTTAGTCTTAGCTGGGTGAGCTTTCGTTTTGTATCGAGAGGAAAGTCACCTTTCATCATCCAGTCATAGAAGCTAGGCTCATTTTGTAAAATGTCCAGAACAGGCTTGCCACGATGTTTTCCGAAGTTGAATCGCTCCACTCCATTCTCATCGTAGACCATTCTTCCTGCCAGATCCAACATCTTTTTATTGGTGATGCTATGTATCATGTCCATGTCATTTGTGATAGTGCCTACTTTCTTGCCAAGTAAGTCATGGACATCTTCACCATCGTATCTTTCTATCTGCGCAAGGAATACATCTAAGGTTGCTCGTGTATCGGCCATTGCTGAGTGTGCATTCTCGAGGGTTTTGCCTGTGTAAAATTTCAGTGCTGCACTCAGGTTTCTTTTCTCCATCAGGTGGAAGATTTTCTGGGCATCCAGCAATCTTCGGTTGTCGATTTCAAAATCCACTTTTACCCTTAAGAATTCCTCTACCAGCATGGGCACGTCGAATTTCAGTATGTTAAAACCTGCGAGGTCACACCCTTCGAGGAACTGAGCCATGGATTTGGCTATCTGCTTGAAAGTGGGTTCATCTTTCACATCCTCATCATATATCCCATGGATCAGAGAAGTCTCCTTTGGAATGTGCATCTCGGGATTGATACGACGGGTTTTTTCAATTTCTTCACCATCAGGCATGATTTTGATCATCGCCAACTCTACTATCCGATCTTTGGATATGGAAGTACCAGTAGTTTCCAGATCAAAGAAAACCACTGGGCTTTTTAGATTAAGTTTCAAAAGTTCTTCGGTTTAGTTCGAGGCCAGGCCTTGTTCAAAGAGCTGGTCGTTAATACCTATACGTTTCAGAATAGCTTTAGCTGCACTTTCTGCTGAAGATAAGCCTTCTTCTATTTTGTATTCAATGAGTTTGATGTCTTCACGCTCTCTTTCTCCAGCTATTAGGTTAGCCACGTGATCATCTTGATTGAACAGGATGGTGCCTGCTTTGGGAGTTAAGTCGGCCATCTCCTCATATTGAGCGATATACTCTTCAAAGTTGGCGTAGGAATCTGGAAAGCTTTCTTTCACATGGTGGATAACCATCACATGGTGCTGATATCTCAAAAACTTCGCCTTGTGCGTTCCTTCCTCTAGATGGTCGTCCGCTTGAATTAAAATAATGGGAGCATCATCTGACACTTCATAAGTGCCATCGGCTTTCAGCCAGTCAAATTTTCGATTGTGAGCCTTTAAGACTTTGAATACGACATCAAGGATAGCTGTTGTCCCTTCATTGTCAATTATCACTATCCTCTGCTTATCCTCTAACTTGTCAAATGGTACTGGCATTCCCTTTATATAAAAGCAGCTAAAATAAGATAAATTGACTCTGTTCCAAATTTAGAGGTGTTGATAAGTCGTAAGGTTATCCACTTGAGGTGTTATTATAAAAAAAATAATGTGAATAGTGAGCTTAAAACTTTTCCGAGGAATAGCGATCAAGTTCATCAAATGCTTGTGGTACGTTTGTGAAATATATTATTCGCAATAGTCTTATAAATAGTCATAAATGGAAGGTACGAATCCCGAAGCATTGAGAGTCAGTTCTAAGTTACCAAGGCGCTTAGGGGTTCAGGAGTTATCGAGTCAGTTGGGAAAACTACCTCCACAGGCTGTAGAGGTGGAGGAAGCTGTTTTAGGAGCCTTGATGCTCGAGCGAGATGCGCTTTCTACTGTCATTGACATTCTCAAGGCTGAGAGTTTCTACAAAGAGTCTCATCAGAAAATTTATGAAGCCATAGTGCAGCTCTTCAATAACAGCGAACCTGTTGATATGAAGACGGTTGTGCATCAGTTGCGGAAAAACGGTACTGTTGAAATAGTTGGTGGTGCCTATTATATCGCCGAACTGACCTCCAAGGTAAACTCTGCTGCGAATATTGAGTACCATGCACGTATCATTGCTGAGCAGTCGATCAAGCGGGAGCTGATTCGGATTTCTTCTGAAATCCAACAAGAAGCCTACGAAGATACCATTGATGTTTTCCAGCTATTGGATAAGGCGGAGCAGTCTTTATTTGACGTTTCAGAGTCTCATATCCGTAAAAATTACGACAAGATGAGCTCCTTACTAAGCCAGGCAATTCAGGAAATTGAAGACAGGAAGAATAAGGAAGATGGTCTTACAGGAGTGCCAAGTGGTTTGTCTGCCTTGGATAGAGTCACGTCTGGATGGCAACCATCAGATTTAGTAATTATAGCAGCAAGACCTGGTATGGGTAAGACGGCTTTTGTTTTGTCCACATTGAGAAATGCTGCAATCGACTTCAAGAAGCCAGTAGCCATTTTCTCTTTGGAGATGTCATCTGTCCAATTGGTCAACAGGCTTATTTCCGCTGAAGCGGAATTAGAAAGTGAGAAAATCAAAAGAGGCGACTTGGCCGATTACGAATGGGAGCAATTGCTTCACAAGACGGCCAAACTTTCAGATGCGCCGATCTTTATTGATGATACTCCGGGTCTTAGTATACTAGAACTTCGAGCAAAGTGTAGAAGACTAGTAGCGCAGCATGGTGTCAGCTTGATAGTGATCGATTACTTGCAATTAATGACGGGTGACTCCAGCAAAAATGCTGGAGGAAACAGGGAACAGGAGATTGCATCGATTTCCAGGGCATTGAAGGGTATTGCGAAGGAATTGAACGTTCCTGTATTAGCTCTTTCTCAGTTAAGTAGGGCGGTTGAGACCAGAGGAGGAGATAAGAAACCTCAACTATCGGATTTGAGGGAATCTGGTTCCATCGAGCAAGATGCGGATATGGTCATGTTCTTGTACAGACCTGAATACTACGGTATCACGCAAGATGAAGAAGGGATGCCATTGAATGGTACTGGTGAGGTGATTATTGCCAAGCATAGAAATGGTAGACTGGAAAATGTACAGCTGAAGTTCATCGGCAAGTTCACGAAGTTTACGGATCTGGACGATTCAGGGGCAGATGATACTTATGGAAGGACGTTCCCAAGTGCCGGCAACAACTCTGATTTTACCATTACGTTGCCGAGCAAGGCCAATGAGAACAAGTCTGATGAGGATATGCCCTTTTGATAGAGGTCTGTCTTAGTCTTCGAACTGAAAATTCTGATAAGCGTTCTTCAACTCTCTTAAGGCGTTAGCTTCATTTGTGTGAGAAATGATTTCTATTCCCTTCAGGTAAATAGACTCGGCTTTCTCTCTTTCGCCTAACTCTGAAAAGAAAGAAGCGGCATGGTAATAAGTGCCTGTATATTCTGGGTGATTTAGCAAGAGATCATCATACAATTGACCTGCTCTTTCAGGGTTGTCTTCTCTCAACTCCATAGCTAAAGCATATTTCGAAAAAGTGTCCTGAGGATCATTTTCGAGGTATTTTTCAAGCTGTTTGATCCGTTGCTCCTTCACGTTATATGATTTTTTAATCAGTCATTCATTGACTAACTTCACGGCTCAAAAATAAATCAAACCCCTTCTTAAGTTTATGAAAATATTGGTATGTATCACCCACGTGCCTGATACCACTTCGAAGATTGCATTTACTGATAGCAACACCAAGTTTGACAGTACCGGTGTTCAGTACATCATTGGCCCATATGATGATTACGCTTTAGCTCGAGCAGTCGAGTTGAAAGAGCAATTAGGAGGTTCTATCACAGTTTTAAATGTTGGCGAGGCTGAGACTGAGCCGACTATAAGAAAAGCATTAGCTATTGGAGCTGATGATGCCATAAGAATCAACGCCTTTCCTGAAGATGCCTTCTTCGTAGCAAGACAAATTGCAAATGTTGCCAAAGAGGGAAATTATGATCTGATATTGATGGGCAGGGAGTCTATCGATTTTAATGGAGGTCAGGTCCATGGTATGGTAGGAGAGATGTTGGGAATACCTTCTGTCTCACCTGTTATGACATTGGATATTGAGGGAGATTCAGCCAAGCTTTCCAGAGAAATAGAAGGCGGCAAAGAATACATGGAACTGAAAATGCCATTTGTTGCCGGATGCCAAGAGCCCATTGCTGAGTGGAAGATTCCAAATATGAGAGGAATCATGTCAGCCAGATCTAAGCCGTTGAACGTAGTGGAGCCTGATAACAAGGACGTAAAAACGACGGTTAAAGAATTTCAAATGCCTCCTGCTAAAGGTGAGGTGAAAATGATTGATCCTGACAATGTTGGGGAGTTGGTAGAATTATTGAAAAACGACGCAAAAGTTATTTAAGATGGCAGCTATAGCATTTCTAGAATTAGACGAAGGAACAATAAAAAAATCCTCCTTGGAGGCTGTGAGCTATGCCTCTCAGGTAGATGCAGATACTACTGCATTGGTCATTGGTAGTGTAAATGATGGTGAGCTTGATAAAGTGGGAGCTGCTGGTGCCAAGAAGGTGCTACACGTTTCGGATGATAAACTGAGTCAACCTAATATCATGGCATATTCTTCTGCTATTGCTGAGGCAATGAGTAAAGAGGCTGCCAAGTTGGTGGTGATGGCAAAGTCGTCTTTGGCTGATCCCGTATCGGCGAGAGTTGCGATTAAGTCAGAATCTGCTTTGGTTTCTAATGTGGTTGAGTTGCCGGATACTTCTAATGGATTTGTAGTGAAAAGAAGCATCTACACAGGTAAGGCATTTGCGCAGACCAAAATCGAAGGAGACAATGTTGTATTGACCTTGAAGAAAAATGCTTCTCCTATCAAAGAGGATGGTGGATCTGCAACAGTTGAAAGCTTTTCTCCTAGTGTCGCTGACTCAGATTTTAATGTAACTGTTACTTCTCAAGAGAAAGCAGAAGGGGATATTTTGCTTACTGAAGCGGAAATCGTAGTTTCTGGAGGAAGAGGTTTAAAAGGTCCTGAAAACTGGGGAATAGTGGAGGACTTGGCGAAGAGTCTGGGAGCAGCTACTGGATGTAGCAAACCTGTCTCCGATATGGACTGGAGACCTCACCATGAACACGTTGGTCAGACTGGAGTGAAAGTTTCTCCTTCTCTATATGTAGCCGTAGGAATAAGCGGCGCTATTCAGCATTTGGCTGGTGTCAATTCTTCTAAATACATCCTTGTTATTAATAAAGACGAGGATGCGCCATTCTTCAAAGCTGCTGACTATGGTATAGTTGGGGACGCTTTCGAAGTTTTGCCGAAATTGACAGAAGCAATCAAAGCTGGTTAATGTCTAAAAAGATAAAATTGGAGATTTTGGGACTGTCTTCAAGTCAGTCCCAATCTGGTTCCTTCGCCCTGGTACTGGGTGAGGCCGGTGGTAACCGAAGGTTGCCTATTATAATCGGAATGTTCGAAGCTCAGGCAATAGCCATCGAGATTGAGAAAATTGTACCAAATCGTCCTATGACCCATGACCTCTTCAAGTCTTTTTCGCACAATTTCAATTTTGAGATTAAGGAAGTCTATATATCGGACTTGAAGGAAGGTGTATTTTTTGCGAAGATTTTTTGCGAGGGTCCGCAGGGTCCCGTCGAGATTGATTCTAGACCTTCAGATGCCATAGCTATTGGGCTAAGGTTCAATGTAGACATCTACAGCAATGAATCAATATTAGATGAGGCTGGGATCGTACTTACAGAAGAAGGCGAACCGGAAGTGGCTGCGGAAGTCGAGATTGAGGAGGAAGATTCAGAGCCTACAAATCTGAGTGATATGTCCTCAGAAAAACTCAATGAGATCCTTGATGAGGCCCTCAGTAATGAAAATTACGAAGAGGCAGCCAAGATCAGAGACGAACTAAACCGACGAAACTAACCTAACCTTAGCCAATCTTGGATTATGTAAGAGCGATCATAGGACTAGCATGCTTGATAGGTTTTGCTTTTCTATTTTCTGAAAGCCGGAAGACCATCGATTGGCGATTGGTAATGACTGGTATCGTACTCCAAATTGTTTTTGGCTTACTCATTACACAGGTCACTTTTGTGAAAAATGGCTTCAATTGGGTCAGTTCTCAATTCGTAACGTTGCTGGGTTTTTCCGAAGACGGAGCTTCATTTCTTTTCGGTGGCTTAATCAATGCTGATAGTATTGGATTCGTATTCGCGCTGCAGGTGCTACCTACGGTTATCTTCTTCTCCACGGTAACGACTGGATTGTATTACTTAGGAGTATTGCAGGTCATAGTCAAAGGGATAGCCTGGGTGATGGCTCGATCGATGAGACTTTCTGGTGCAGAGGCACTGTCTACAGCGGGCAACATCTTTTTAGGTCAGACGGAGGCGCCACTCTTGGTACGACCCTTTGTGCCTAAAATGACTAAAAGTGAGCTGATGTGCCTTATGACCGGTGGTATGGCCACCATTGCTGGAGGGGTGCTAGCAGGATATGTGACCTTTCTTGGTGGAAATGATCCGGTAGAACAGGAGCGATTCGCCGTGTATTTGTTGAGTGCATCGATTATGAATGCACCAGCTGCTATTGTGATGGCTAAGATTATTATGCCCGAGTTGAACAGGGAAAATATCAATACGGATTTGAAAGTTTCCTCTGGCTCTATGGGGGCAAACTTGATAGACGCATTGGCTTCAGGTGCTGCCGAAGGTTTGAAGTTGGCATTGAATATCGGAGCCATGTTGTTGGCTTTTATAGCGCTCATTGCAGCAATCAACTATGTCTTGGGTTCAATTGGAGGTTTGTTAGGGTTGAATGAATTGATAATGTCAGCTACCAATGGCACTTTTGACGGTCTTTCTTTGGAGTACCTTTTGGGCCAAATATTCAGAGTGTTTGCCTGGATAATAGGGGTTAGCTGGGAGGAGTCTTTGGCGGTAGGCAGCCTATTGGGGCAAAAGGTGACTGTAAATGAGTTTGTGGCCTATCTGGGACTTTCTGAAATGGTAAGTGCTGAGGTTTTAAGCCAGAAGTCCATAGTCATCAGTACTTACGCGCTTTGTGGCTTTGCTAATTTCAGTTCGATCGCTATTCAGATAGGGGGCATTGGTGGTATGGCGCCATCCCAGCAAAGCAACATTTCAAGACTAGGTTTAAAGGCCCTATTAGCAGCAACGATAGCTACCATGATGACCGGCACCATCGCTGGTGCTCTAATGGTTTGATTTTTAGGGGCTTTTAGAGAATTGAAATCGTAAAGGAGTACCTTTTTTCTGAACCGGGGGCAAGCTTGATAATTCCTTCTTTCTGTTTGAAATCTTGATTGTGATCGATATGATCAGCTACTCCCAACCATGGCTCTATGCATACGAAAGGTGCTTCCCTACTTGCTGACCAGATGCCGAGATAATCAAAGTCCTGAAATTCTACTTGAAGTAGTGAGGTTCCGTCTTTTACCAGTGATAGGCTCTTTGACTTCATATTGCTGAATATCAGAGCATCGTCATCAAAAAGAGTATCTGTGATAGGAATGGTCTTTTCTTCCGTGATGATACGTCTTTTTTTACCACTTCTTAGCCCCACATCATCCAGAAGTTCCGTATCAAGTGTCTGCGACCTATCAAATACAAGGTCGTAATCGCTTCTTTTACTGTTAGGTAGCAAAGGACAATTAAATGCAGGGTGAGCGCCGATGGAGAACCAACAATCAGAGGTGCTCGATAAATTGGTTATTACGTAGGTGATATTCAGACTTTTTGCTGCCAGTTTGTAGATCATCTTTAGGCTGAACTCAAATGGATAAATGTCCGCGGATTCAATATCAGCCTTTAGCTCATATATTAATTGATTGTCAGTGCTTTCCACTAACTCGAACTTTCTAGTACGGGCTAGCCCATGTCTGGGTAGTTTGAAGGCATCGCCTTCGTAGAAGAAGGTGTCTTCTTTTAAAGACCCGATAATTGGGAATAGTACAGGTGATCTTTTACCCCAGTGTTCCGGGTCCCCTTGCCAGAGATACTCCAGACCATCCATATTACGCTTGATGCTTTGAAGCTCAGCACCATGCTCACTTACCTCAATGGTTAG
>CAZZHO010000077.1:0-2122 GCA_964653795.1 uncultured Roseivirgaceae bacterium
CGTTCATTTCTTAGATTAACAATTATTTGGTGATCACGTTTCCCAAAATCGCGGCAATTTCCATTTCCATAGTCTTCAAAGACTCAATCTCTTCCAGAATTGACTCTATTTCCTCTTCAGCAGCTTCTTTTAGTTTCATGTTCTCCTCCTGTACCAAATGTTGAATTATTCTGAATTTAAGTCTTAAAATATTGGTAAATGCTAGGTTCTTAAGATTCTCTTGCTCTTTTGGAACGGGGATCTGATATTTCGATTGCCAGTTGTCGCTTATCTCATATTTGGAGGTGCTTAACTCCACCACAATCTTCTTTATTTCCTCATCATCCTGATTTAACAGAAATTCCGAGTCAATAATTTTTCCATCGGCTGCATTTTCTCTGAAAAGGTCCAAAACTCTATTGAATACTGGGTTTTCAAAGTTGATTCCTTCTATCTCTGTCAGAAAATAGTCCAGTAGGTACTGATCTTCCTCATTTTGGTTTATGATGAACTCATTCCCATAATTAATAAGTACGCGGATGCTCTCACGCTCCTGAAAGTAGACTGTGGAAACTTTAGGCTGTTCTGCTACTTCATCCATGATGGGTAGCGGCTCAACCGGAGCACTTGGCTCCGACTGTTTCTTCCGACCCTGCTCAATCAGCAGCTTATTCTGCTCAGCCACGAGGATCGACTCGCTTATATCAAGTAAAGCACTGCATTCTTTCAAATACAATGAACGCTTTACCGGATCACTGATCTTGGCTATAGTCTGTACAACCTCCCTAATCACTTCAGACTTCTTGATAGGGTCATTCTCGACCTCATCAAGTAGGAGCTTAGTCTTGAAGAAAATGATATCCTGAACCTCTGTTTCCAGAAAGTGCTGAAAAGCGGATGTGCCTAAGGACTTGGAGTAACTATCTGGATCTTCTCCATCCGGAAGTGGAACAGCTCTCACATTCAAGCCGCCTTCAAGCAGCATATCAATTCCCCTGATGGAAGCCCGAATACCCGCTGCGTCACCATCAAAAAGAACCGTGACATTTTTGGAATAGCGACTGATTAATTTGACCTGATCCTCAGTCAAACTTGTACCAGAGGAAGAAACAACATTCTTAACACCTGCCTGATGCATGGATATCACATCGGTATATCCTTCTACCAGGTAGCAATTGTCCAACTGTCTTATGTATTGCTTTGATTGATACAAGCCATATAAGACCCGGCTTTTATTATAGAGCTCTGTTTCGGGAGAATTGAGATACTTCGGCTGATTCTTTTCTTTACTTAAGGTCCTGGCGCCAAAAGCTATGACTTTCCCGGTGATATTATGTATTGGAAAAGTGACCCGACCTCTGAATCGATCGTAGGTTTTGTTCTCTTTCCTAACGATCAATCCGGCTTCTTCCAGTAAATCCTCCTGGTAGCCTTTCTCAGTAGCAGTCTTATGCAGAAAGTCCCATTCTTGCAGCGTATATCCTAGCTCAAAGTCACCAATAATATCCTTTGAAAAACCACGTTCCTCAAAATAGCTTAGACCAATCGCTTTTCCCTCTTCGTGCTCATGGAGCAGGTTTTTGAATAAGTCATTGGCATAGTTCATCACTATGAAGAGGCTTTCGCGACGATTTTGCGCCGCTTGCATCTCATCCGTCTGAACTTCCTCCTCGACTTCTATCCCATATTTATTGGCGAGATACTTCAGAGCCTCCACATAACTAAGACCGTCAACTTCCATTACAAAGGTGATGGCGTCTCCCCCTTTACCCGAGCTGAAGTCCTTGAAAATACCTTTGGAGGGTACTACATAAAAAGAAGGCGTTTTTTCGGAAGTAAATGGACTTAGCGCTTTGTAGCTACTGCCTGACTTTTTCAGATCGACGAAATCGCCCACCACTTCCAGAATATCAATCCTGTTTTTTATCTCATCAATGGTGGTAGGGCTAATCACGGATCAAAATTACTAAAAGCACCTGTGTAGCGGTCCTGGATTCTTAGGAAGAATGTAAGATTATAGACCATTGACCATGTCTATAGGTGGAAATTCGGATCACACCTATTCCCTAGCTAAACTTGTAACCAGAAACTTGGGTTTATTCATTAATTCCAAAGAAGTAGCATGACAATTACGCAAGAATCC
>CAZZHO010000077.1:2222-20914 GCA_964653795.1 uncultured Roseivirgaceae bacterium
AAGAATATTATAGCTATCTCGTCTGGAAAAGGTGGTGTTGGTAAGTCTACCGTAACCAGCAATCTAGCCGTAGCTTTAGCTAAATCCGGAGCAAAAGTGGGTGTAATAGATGCTGACATTTTTGGACCATCCATCCCAACGATGTTTAATTGTGAGCACGATCAACCTGGCGTTATTGATGACAATGGCAAGAATAAGATCGTACCTATTGAGCAATATGGTGTCAAATTGCTAAGTATTGGTTTTCTGACTCCCGCAGAAAATGCTGTGGTTTGGCGAGGACCTATGGCAAGTTCAGCTCTAAAGCAATTCATAGCCGATACTGCTTGGGGCGAGTTAGACTATTTGTTAGTGGATCTTCCTCCTGGAACGTCAGACATTCACTTGACATTGGTTCAGACAGTGCCTGTAACTGGCGCCATAGTGGTCACTACACCTCAAAAAGTGGCTTTAGCAGATGCCCAAAAAGGGATGGCCATGTTCAAACAAGCGTCCATCAATGTGCCAGTCTTGGGCATCGTAGAAAATATGGCCTACTTCACTCCTGAGGAGTTACCAGACAATAAGTACTATCTCTTTGGAGAGAAAGGCGGCCAAAAACTAGCTGATAAGCATGAGGTTCCTTTACTCGGAGAAATACCAATAGTCCAGGGAATCAGAGAAAGTGGAGACAGTGGATATCCTGCAGCTATGAAAGAAGGCGCTACATCTACTGCTTTTGCTAATTTAGCATCCAATGTAGCCCAGCAAGTTGCTATTAGAAATGCCTCAATGGCTAAGACCCAAAAGGTTGAAATGAAAGTTTGATATGGAAGCAACATTAAAAGATAAAATTGAAAAAGCCCTGGATACAATCAGACCTTATCTGGAGGCAGATGGCGGAAATGTCAAAGTACTAAAACTAGAGGGCGAGACGTTGTTTTTGGAACTGCTTGGTAATTGCGGCAACTGCCCAATGTCTACGATGACCCTTAAAGCGGGGGTTGAGGAGGCCATTACTAGGGCTGTGCCAGAAATAAAAAGTGTTGAAGCTGTGAATATCACGGCTGCAGATGATCCAAATGCAAAAATGCCATTCGCTAAATCTGTGTAAAGCATTTATGAGAGTCAGGTTATTAATCCCGGTTCTCTGTTTCTTTTTTGTTTCCTTCAATACATTTTCACAAAGAGTCTGCGGTGTTCACGAATCCGACCATGAGCACCATTTACAGGAGCTGGAAAAGTGGCTCTTAGCCACCAAAAGTTCAAATCGATTTCGGCTTAAGATGGACGAGGTACTGACCGTGCCTGTTGTGTTTCATATAATCCACAATGGAGAAGATTTAGGCTCTGGCACCAATATTCCCGACGAAAGGATTTTAGAACAAGTAGATATCCTCAACGCTGATTTCAACAGGCAAAATGCTGATACCACCAATACCCCATCTGAATTTCTGGAAGTTGCTGCTTCACCAAATATTAGATTTCAACTAGCAAGACAAGATCCAGAAGGACTACCGACCACTGGTATAACAAGACAAGTGGGTACCCAATCAGAATACCGGATCAACGAAAATGCGGCCTTATCAAATGTTATCCATTGGCCGTCAGAAGATTACATCAATATCTATGTCGCTAACCTTAGAGGTGTTTTTGGATGGGCTGAATTTCCCTTCTCTAACATTGAAGGAATCCCTGAAATCAACTTTGAGTCAGAACTAGATGGCGTCTTTCTTGATTCGGACTTTGTTGGACTAAATGCATCTTCCCCCTCCTTCCCTAGCTTTGGAAGAACAGCTACTCACGAAATTGGCCATTACTTGGGGCTGAGACACGTCTATGGTGATGGAGGATGTGAAGCAGATGATTTTTGTTCTGACACTCCTGCCTCTAGCGTAACCTATTCAGGAAGCTGTCCCAGCACCTCTCAAAGCTCCTGTGGTTCGGAAGATATGTACAGCAATTATCTCTATCTGACGGATGATGAATGTATGAATGTATTCACACAATGCCAGAAAGAAAGAATGCGAACGGTTTTGCAAAACAGCCCCCGACGCATGACCCTATTGAGCTCTTCGGGGCTAAATGAACCAATTTCAATAGCCAATGACCTTGGAATAAGAGAGGTAAGGATGCCACTCAGGGGAGAATGCGAGAGTGCTGTGACCCCACAAGTTATTGTGCGCAACTATGGCACGAATACGATCTCTCAATTTCAAATTACTATCGCAGAACCCTCAAGTGGATATTCTGAATCCATTACGGTCAATACCGGCCTTGAGTTACTTGAACTTCAATCGGTTAGTTTTTCAGAGTTGTCCCTGAACTCCGAAAGGAATTTGACATTTACAATTGACCAAGTCAACAATACTTCTGACGTTAGCAGTACAAATAACTCCAAAACAATCAAGGTCTCCCCTTCAAATGCCTCCACTCTGCCCTACTTACAATCCTTTGACAACAATGAAGAAACCATCCTGCAGAGTAACAGTGAAGTAATAGCATCAGTAGCATTGGCACCAAATGAGACCACCAGTAATAATGCATTGCTCTTTCCATTTTATCAGGAGTCCAGAGCTTTTGGCTCCAAGCAATTGCTGGTGTTACCAAACTTGGATTTAACAGGAGTCACTTCTGCTAACCTGGTTTTCGATTTTGCTTATGCCAATGACAGCACGGATTCCTTTGACGGGTTAGTTGTGGCCTATTCTACGGATTGTGGCGCCAACTACAATGAGAGTCAATACCTATTTGAGCAATTCGGTGACCGGTTAAAGACAACTTCACGGATAGTCGCGGGTGCATTTAGTCCAATTGGACCCTCTGAATGGAGAAGTGCATCTATCAACATCACTTCTTTGTTGAATGAGTCTGATTTGAGATTGGCCATCTTCGGAGTAAATGGAAGCGGCAATAACATTTATCTTGATAATATCAATCTCCAGGTCACTCAGCTTCAAGCTTACGATTTGGCTCTGACCTCTCTTGACAGGGTACCTGTGGTAACCTGCGACGGCAATATTACGGCTGAGATCAGAGTTTCCAATGAAGGATTCGAAACTATCACGTCATTCAACGCCAACGTAAGTGTAAATGGCAATAGCACTACAACTGCCCTGCAATCAAGTATTAGTTCCGGCAGTCAAGATGCATTTTTTATAAATCTTCCCAGCAACTCTGGTCCAAATGAAATAACCGTCTCTATATCAGAGCCCAACGGAGTAGCTGAGCAAGCACCTGAAGACAACTCATCGTCCTTTTTTATCACTGTGGACGAATCAACGGAGTTGCTTCCCGTAAGAAACACTTTCGAATCTTTAGATGGTTGGACCATTGCTAGCCCCAGTGTGTCTGGAGGTGATTTAGAGTTAATGGAAGGAACAATTCGCGCCACGGGATTTCAAAATGAAAATGTTGGTCAAGAAACATGGTTGGTGAGTCCTTCTTTTTCAACTCAAAACCTGACAAACGCTACATTGCTATTTGACCTTGCCTATGCAGCTAACGAAGTTGGTACCGACCGGCTCCAGGTACTTGTATCGAACGATTGTGGTAGAAACTTTGGAGATATCATATTTGATCAATCCGGCGAAATGCTGGTGACCTCCTCAGCTATTGGAGAATTCAGTCCGACTTTACCTGATGACTGGAGGCGGATCTCTCTAGATCTTAGTTCAGCTGTTTTATTCGCTGAAATTCGCTTGGCTTTCGTGTTTACCAATGGTGGAGGAAACAACCTCTTCCTGGACAACATAGAGATTTCCCCTGTATCACCGGATCTAGTTCAGAATTTCGAGGATCAATTGACCATTTATCCAAACCCGGCCCTGGGAAACTTTCAAGCTGCTCTCAATCTGAGTAATAGAGCGTCCACAGTCGTGACGCTTTTGGACCTCCAAGGTAAAATCAAAGCTCAATTTCTTGAGCCACTTGGCTTAAATCAAACATTTCAATTCACAGACTTGCGCAGAGGTATCTACTTTTTAGAAGTAAGGACCAATGGAAAGCGGATGTCAAAAAGAGTAGTCGTTACCGACTGATCAATCTACTTCTAAAGATCATATCTTCGCATCTGGAATTATCATTAGTGGCTTTTTCATAGTCGATTTATGCGCGTAGGAATATTATTTGGTGGTCCTTCTAGAGAAAGAGAAATTTCATTTGCCGGGGGCAGGACAGTTTACGATAACCTAAACAAATCTTTATTCGATCCAGTCCCTATTTTCATTGATAGCCTTGGAAACTTCATACTCCTCAACTGGGAAAATATTTACAAAGGGACCATCCGTGATTTTTATCCTCCCAGCCATCTGCTACCTCCTACTGAAAACTACTTTCAAGTATATATCGAGTCCTTTCTTCAACAACCTGAAAAAATTGAAGAAGCCATTGCCAAAATAGGTAGACGGATCCCAATGGAGGAGTTGCCTTCTCTGATTGATTTTGCTTTCTTGACCTTACACGGACCATATGGGGAAGATGGCAACATCCAGGGTATTCTGGAATGGCTAAAAATACCTTACAGCGGAGCAAGTATTCTACCATGCAGTATTGGTATCGATAAGGAGGTACAAAAGAAGGTTTACAACCAGAACCGATTCCAGCTTCCTAACTACACAATCATCAAAAGAAAGGAATGGATTAGCTCACCAGAAAATGCCCTTGATGATATTGAAAATGATTTTTCATATCCCTTGGTCGTAAAATCCCCTCATCAAGGTTCATCTATTGGCATTTCCATTGTTCACTCCAGAGCGGAGCTAAGTGACGGGATCAATAAGGGTTTTTTTAGGCACAAGGTGGACATAAGTTGGTGGAAGAGTTTAGCCAACTCCGAGAAACACCAGTTTCTGATCAGTTTCACAGATATCAGGGAAGGCCTGGGGTTCCCAGTATTCTTCGGAGAGGAAAAAATATATCATCCACAAGACCTTTGGGAGAGGCTGGACAATGCACAGGAGCAGGAAGTAATGTTACTATGTGAGGATGCCGAATCTTCGGTAGTGGTTGAAGACTTTATTGAGGGTAAAGAATTCTCTTGCATCGTCATCGAAGACGAAAGTGGAGACCCTATGGCCCTACCTCCCACCGAAATCATCAAGGGGAAAGAGCTTTTCGATTATCGCACGAAATACCTTCCCGGGTTGAGTCATAAGGAAACTCCAATGCGTTTGCCCCAGAAGGAAACAGAAAAGATACAGCGAGCTTGCGAAAAGCTATTTGATATCATCCATAGTGATGTTTACGCCAGGATAGACGGTTTCTATGGCAAGGATGGCGAGATCTATCTAAATGATCCCAATACCACTTCTGGCATGTTGCCCTCAAGCTTCTTCTTTCATCAGACTGCCGAGATAGGATTGAATCCCTCGGAGATTATTACTTATATCATCAGAACCTCGCTAGCGGTAAGGGCCAGAAGCGGAAAGAGCTATCATCATATCCAATCATTAATTGAAGAGCTTGATAAAAAAATAGCGGGTGATCAGGCTAATAATAGGCAGAAGATTAAGGTAGCGGTATTAATGGGAGGCTTCTCAGCCGAACGTCATATCTCTATTGAAAGCGGTAGAAACATCTATGAGAAGCTAATTTCTTCCGAGAAGTATGAAGCTTTTCCTGTCTTTTTAACAGGAGACCTGGAGAATCATGAGCTCTACAAGATCCCCATCAACATCCTAATGAAGGATAATGCAGATGATATCAGAGACAAGATCAAGAAAGGAGGAAGCAAGTACGACCTATCGAGCAATGCCTTGAGTTTGCAAAAAAAGTATGCGCTCCAACATATGGAAGAAGCCAAAGCCCTTTCCTATGAAGAGTTAGCATCGATATGTGATTTTGTCTTTATAGGACTCCACGGGAGGCCTGGAGAAGATGGAGCTGTTCAAAGACAGTTGTTGAAAGTAGGGCTTCCGTTTAATGGGTCTGGACCAGATAGCTCTCAAACTACCATCAATAAATATGAGACTAATGAAATCCTCCGCAAAAACGGAATACTAGTAGCAGGACACGACGTGGTTTCAGAGGAAGACTTCACCTCTAACCCAGAAGGATTCATTGAAAAAATTGAAAGTCGATACAACTATCCATTCATAGCCAAACCTGTTGATGATGGTTGTAGTGCGGCGGTCAAAAAGATTAAATCCAGGGAAGAACTGCAGGCTTTTTCCGAGATGATGTTCAGGAATCAAGAGGACTTCCCCAAAGTCCCAGCTTCTATTTTACACTTAAAGTTCAACGAAGAATTCCCTCAAAAGCCATCCTTTTTAATAGAGGATCTGATTGACGATAAGGGGGCTCAACGATTTCTGGAAGTAACAGGTGGTATGCTTACCACTTTGGATGGAGACGAAAATAGAGGCTACGAGGTTTTCGAGCCGTCGGAGGCATTGGCAAGTGGCGAGATATTATCCATAGAAGAGAAATTTCTGGCTGGTGAAGGGCAGAACATCACGCCCGCGCGATTTTCAACTGACCCTGGATTAAACGCAGAGATCTCCTCCAAGGTGAAGGGTGTACTTGAAAAGACTGCCAAACTTCTTGATGTAGAAGGATATTGCCGCATTGATGCGTTCGTAAGAATCTTCGAAGATCAGAGCGTTGAGACCATTATCATAGAGATCAACTCATTACCTGGCATGACTCCCGCCACGGCGATTTTCCATCAGGCTGCCATCCACGGATTAAAGCCTTACGAATTCATTGACGAAATCATCTCGTATGGTTTCAAAAGACAACTTATTTCAAATTGAGTTGATGGTATTTTGTAGGTTTACAAATCATTGAAAAGGAAAATGGAAATTAAGAAGTCACCGATTGTGAAAGTCCTAATGCACCTGACCATTGCGATCGTATTGGGGGTGGCCATTACCTTTCTATTTTTCAATGCTTATCTGAAATCGCAAACCAACCATGGGGAGACTATTACCGTCCCAGACGTGGTGGGCACGCACCTTGACGACTTAGATGATGCGCTATTAACCCGAGAGTTGCGATATGTAGTCACTGCTGACTCCTCTTATTCAGCAGATTATCCTCCACTATCAGTGATCAAGCAATTCCCTCTTCCCAACTCTAAGGTGAAGGAACAGAGGAAAGTATATGTTACCCTGAATATGGAGAAACCACCGTTGGTGAGAATGCCCAATCTTATCGATGGATCTATCAAAAACGCGCAAATAGTATTAAAATCATACGATTTAAAGCTTGGCAAAATTCAGTACGTGCCGGACGAGATTTTCAACACAGTCCTGAAACAACAACTCGATGGACGTGAAGTATTACCGGATGAGCCAATTCCAAAAGGCTCAACGATTGATATCGTTTCTGGTGACGGATTGGGAATTGTGTCTTTGCAATCTCCCAATTTGGTTGGATTAGATGCAGAGAGCGCCATGGTGGCCATCATCGGTTCAGGTCTGAAAGTAGGTGACGTGACGCACGAAAATGAGAAAATCGTCGTTTTCAATGAGGAAGAAGGCTATACAGAAATTAATGCCGGTGCTGTAATGAAACAGTCGCCATCTGCCGGCCTTACACTCAGACTGGGAAGTGTAATTGATCTTTGGATTTATAGCCCTGACTCAATTAATACTAGACCGACGCTTCTGGATGAGTAAAAAGGCCCTTTGTCTTTTAATATTGGCTCTTGGTTCGACTGTGCTATTTGCACAGAACAATAACTCTATTTCACTACCCTTCTGGGATGACTTCTCCACCTCCCAGGATATGCCAGACCCCAACATGTGGGAAACCGGTGCAGATATATATATCAACAACACCCTGCCTATAAACGCCCCATCAATCAACGTAGCCACATTCGATGGTGCTAACGCGTTGGGAGCACCACACAACACAACACCAGAGAGTCAAGGTGCTGCTGATAGCCTGATTTCAAGACCTATCAATTTGGCTGCCGTGTCAAATAGATCATCTGTATTCCTAACATTCTATTGGCAAGTGAAAGGGAATGGTGAAATACCAGAAAGCCTGGATAGTATGAGGCTTCAATTCTTTGATCGAGACAGTGTGTGGCAAACAGTTTGGTCCATTACAGGAGGGCCTGAGCAGGTTAGTGATGAATTTACTTTTGAAAGTATCCAGATTACGGATGCCAGGTATTTTCATAATGGTTTCCAAATGAAGTTTCAATCTTTTAGCTCGCTATCAGGGATTTTCGACACATGGCACATCGACTATGTGTACTTAAACGAAAATCGTATGTTGATCAATGGCACCCTTACTCCTCGCACCTTAGACCGAACCATTTCTACCGGTCCTGGCCCCTTGTTCGGTGACTATTATCAAATTCCAAGCACCGATACTACCATCACTTTTTCGAGCAGCCAAGTCACGACATTAAACAACCTAGACAATACCGTACATCCGGTAGACTACCAACATACTATTACCAACCTGGCAAGGAATGAAGTGATCGAATCGAGGCAGTTCATTAGTACCATACTGCGTCCCAACGAAACTCGTTCTGTGTCTGGTATTAACTCTATTTCTCTGCCAGTAATTCAGGAAGGTGATTCACTGGTACTACAGTCAGAATTTTTTTATAAAACGGGCGACCGCAATCTGTTTGAAGAAATTGGAACAAATGGAGATACGCTCTTTCTAGACATTGACTTAACTGTCAATGATACCATCAGGACCAACTACCTGATTCACAATAAATACGCTTATGACGATGGTTCGGCAGAATTTGCAGCCGGAATCAATCTTGACCAAGGCCTAATAGCAGTGCAATTTGTATCCAATGCACGTGACACTTTATCCCACATCGAAGTACACTTCCCTGCTTTTCCAGAGAATGAAGGATTGCCATTGGATTTAGTCGTTTGGAGAGACCTTGAAGAAGATGGAGAAATCACTCGACAGTCATATACAATCACTGCACCTATCGGTAGAAATGCTTTTGAAGAGGTGCCATTGTTTCCCCCTGTTATCGTAGAAGATACATTTTACATAGGATATCAGCAGTTTACTGATCAGTACATAGGGCTTGGTTTAGATAGAAGTAATGACGTAGGTGATAAGATCTTTTTTAATACGGACCGAACATGGCAACAAAATCAGCTCCTTGAAGGCGCCTTGATGATTCGACCGGTATTCCGAGAAGTAGATGCTATCGTGCTTTCTACCAAAAAGCCCTTTGAGGTGACCAAAGTGTACCCCAACCCCACTAGCGGTATTATTCACATTGAGGGGGCTTACCAGGCACTTTCGGTTTCAGATTTAAGTGGTAAAGTTGTAGCGGTATTCAACCAAAGAAATGATATTGATCTAAGTCACCTAAAGGATGGGATTTATCTCCTCCGAATCAGACAGAAGGACACCATACTAACCCGAAAACTAATCCTACAGAGAAATGGATATTGAAGCCAAAGAATTAAAAGATCGCCTTGAAAGCGGCGGTCATGTCAACCTTATTGATGTACGTGAAGAATGGGAATTTGAAGAAGTGAACATT
Source organism: uncultured Roseivirgaceae bacterium (assembly GCA_964653795.1). Taxonomy (GTDB): domain Bacteria; phylum Bacteroidota; class Bacteroidia; order Cytophagales; family Cyclobacteriaceae; genus JAWPMT01. Next base: position 11,683 of record CAZZHO010000077.1, read on the forward strand.
GGAGCCAAAAACATTCCACTGGGTACATTACCTGATAGAATCGTTGAATTGCAGGACTTGCAAGAAGAGGAAATAGTGGTCCACTGCAAAAGCGGAGGCAGAAGCACTCAAGCCAAAAAATACCTAAGCTCAAAAGGCTTTAAGAATGTACGAAGCCTCATCGGTGGGATTGAAGGCTACCTTACTAGCTAATTACCAAGGGCTGAGGACTGAAGGACAATACAAAAATGATAAGGGAGATAATCCCTATCACGATCCTACCCTTAGAAAGTGGTCTATTGTCCGCTGCAGGAGGGTGATACACTCCCAAGAAGCGTCCCAATAGCAAGGCAAATAGCATCCAACCCGTATAACCTTCCACTTGAAAAAATAACGTAGTGGCAAACTGGGCCGTGAGAATGATACTTGCCAACATCAGACGGTCTCTCTTACTCTCGACCATAGAATACAGACACAAGTACAAATAGTACAGATAGGCTACCAGCGTAATACCAAAGGTTAACATTGGATCCGCATTGCCCTCTTGCAGCATATTGGGCGTTACCACTCCAAGACCTGCATAAAACAGAAAAGCAGTAAAAAGGACTCTGCTAGCAATGCGAGAACGTCGCTCCCCTATTAGACCAAAAACAACATGCCCTCCATCCAGCTGGCCAATTGGCAATAGGTTTAGAGCTGTCCAAAACAATGAAAGAAAACCTACGAATAAGTATGGATAGTGGATGATCTCATTTGGATGAGGAAAAAGAGATGGGTCTTCCACGAGGTATTTACGAAATAAATAGAAAATAACATTGTCCCCAAGTGTGATCGACAGTGTATTCTCATCTTGGTATACATGATCCGCATAATCCAGCCCATATTGCTCATACTCCGGATGAATGGTGAAAATATGCTCCGGCTCAGGTAAGTGCGTGAATCCATAGTAGAGAACTCCCAGCGCTATCACAAAGCCGGCCAAAGGTCCGGCTACTCCTACATCGAAGTATTCCTTTCTGCTTTGGATTTCTTCCTTGATACGTATGTATGCGCCAGCAGTACCGATTGCTGGAAGGCCGAAAAGCCACAGAGGGATGTAATAAGGCAACGTGACTTTGATATTGTAATAGCGAGCGGTTAAGTAGTGACCGAACTCATGGCAGGTAAGGATAAACAGAAACGGAATTGAATAATGTAGTCCCGAAAACAGCTCACTCCAAGACAAACCTGTAAAGAATAGTGCCTTACCCGTGACCCACTCAGCTCCAGCAAGGGTAGTGGTACAAATAGTGAGAATGAAAAGCGTCAGTTGAATGACTGATGATCTACTCATGAGTGCTTAAAATCTCAAAAATCTGATCTGGATATTGCACCTGGATGGCCTCAATCCCAAGCGACTTTGCCGATTCAATGTTATCCGATCTATCGTCTAAGAAAACTGTTCTCTCCGGTACAAGCTGATGATTTTTTAGAAGTACGGAATATATATCTGGATCTGGCTTTCTATACCCCATATCATGAGAATAGTAAGCATGATGTACAAAATCCTTCATTAAAGCACCAGGAACTAATTCACCAACCATCTCGTCAAACTTTCTCTCATGAATAGCATTGGTATTGCTCAAAATCATCGTTTGATAATCTTTTCCAAGCGCCTTCATCAGCTCCAGTCTTTCAACAGGAATTTTCTCTAACATTAAATTCCATATTTCATCAAACTCCTCATCTGATAAAGCCAACTCCAACAAGTCCCTCATTCCTTGTCTAAATTCTCTTCCGGCAATTTTCCCGGTTTCATATTGCTGGAGCAATGGAGACGACACGATCAGGTCCTTGTAATCTACATCTGCCTGAAATGATTTCGCCTGAAGTCGCTCGATCACCGCTTTTCCATTGAGGTCAACGATCACCTGACCAAGATCGAATATTACTGTATCGTAATTGGAGGGATGAAAGGGTCTCAGCATAGATCGCAAACCTACTATCAAGGCGATCAACAACAAAGTATGGATGATCGAGTTTCGGTGGAATCCTCACTCGACAGTAATGCCGCATTATACCTGCTGAGCTAGATCGCTACAGCGAATCGCCAGCAGCCAGCTGATTAAAAGTACATAGACAATACGATCAGGTGCTATACTTGCTGAAAGAAGAAGGAGGTACAAAAGAAAAAGCCCCACCCTTTTTAAAGGTGAGGCTTATCAACTCTGTGGGCCCTGCTGGGCTCGATCGCAACGGCGAACCGCCAGCGGCCACCTGATTTTAAATGCATAGGCAATGCGATCAGGTGTTTTAAGAGCTGAAAGAAAAAGGAAGGAGATACAAAAGACAAAGCCTCACCCTTCTTAGGGATGAGGCTTAATAAATGTGGGCCCTGCTGGGCTCGAACCAGCGGCCACCTGATTATGAGTCAGGTGCTCTAACCAACTGAGCTAAGGGCCCTATTCATCATAAAAGATGAATAACGTTTACAATTCCTTTACAAGACAACTGACTCAGTACTATTGAAAAGTCAGGTGCTCTAACCAACTGGGGCGCATAGCCTGAGCTAAGGGCCCTAAAGACGATAGTCTTTATTGGGTGCGCAATATTAGCGTTTAGCTTGAATTTTTCCTAAGACCTTCTGTAGAATACTAGCAACTTTCATTTGCTGAAAGTGTGAAAAGAAAAAGGCCGAGGTAAAAACCCGGCCTATTTCATCAACCTATCGCACAGACTTAAAATGTATAGTTCAAAGATGAGTATTTCATCATGCCGTTTTATCGAAAAATTACGCAATTGATGAAATGCGTGATTTACTTAATTCACTAATCAAAACGCTTAGAAACAAAAAAAGACGTCAGCAACGCTAGCGTCTTTTTTTATCAACCTAAGAGCATAATTTCTTATGCAGTACAAAACATATACCGTTTTGTAATATAAAAGTCTACTAAAATGGTGGAATATAAAAACAGAATCGCCCTTAAAATAGCAAATACGTGTTTCACGTAGAACCGAATAATGCCTTTTAGTTTTGCTTTTATCTCTCTTGGCATTATAGATAAAAAAAGCCCAAGGCTTCTGCCTTGGGCCAAAAGTCATTAAGCACTTAATCGCTTATTTGAAATCTCCGGCATTTACTACCGTCCATTCTGCAAAAGGCTTCAGATATTTCTTAATGGCAGCATTCACATCATCAACAGTCAAAGCTTTGGTTTGCTCTTCAAGAGCCTGCTGATAGGAAAGGTCTCTTTTGTAATACAAATTATTATTGATCACCACGGACAACTCGCCATCTTTCGCCCTAGAAACAGTTTGGCCTTGTACCCATCCGTTCACAGCGTTTTTCAGCTCTTCTTCGGTAACCCCTTCTGAGATGAACCTATCAATTTCTTCAGTGAAACCCAATTGTACCTTATCAAGGTTATCAGGGTTGTAAATAGAGTAAACGAAGAAAGAAGAGTTCTTGGCATCGGCATTGCCATCCGCATTGAATGAACCCCCGGCACCGTAACTTACACCATCTTTTTGCCTCAATCGATCAGCTATCCTGGAATTAAGGAATCCTCCTCCTAATATCTCTCCTGCCATATTCAAGGCAGCAAAATCTTTGTCAGAATCACTTAGTTCCACATTCAATCTCCCGAAGGTGAAAGCATTTTTCTTGTCTGGAGTAAGTATTTTTTCATTGGCAGCAACATTAGGCTTATACATGTCTTTAATGGCTGCATAAGACACTTCACTATCAAAGCCTTTAAACTCCTTTTCAATGAAGGCCTTTACTTCTTCACCATCGAAGGTGCCGATGGCCATCAATGTAGTTCTACCCAGGCCATAAAACTTTTTATAGAAAGCTTTTACATCGTCAATTGTAACTGACTTGATAGCCTCCTCTTGTTCTTCAATGGTCATTGGATAAAGAGGATGACCTTTTGGATAGGTATTGTTGATTCTGCTGAGCTTATTGAATGCTAAGAAGTTCGGCTCTGTCTTATTCTGCTCCAAACTAGCTAATCGCTCTGTCTTAAGTTTTTCTAACTCTGCGGCATCAAACAGCGGGTTTTTGATCATATCGGCCATGATCTCAAGAGTACCCATTAGGTCCGGTTTGGTAGTATTAATGGTGACATAGATATTACCATTTCTAGCACCTATGTTCACTGAAGACTTCAACTTACTCAGTTCATCCTCTATTTGCTGTCGGGTTCTGTTCTTAGTGCCCTTATCCAACATTTGCGAGGTGAAAGAAGGAATCATCCCAAAACCTTCTAAGGTCTTGACATCACCATTTCTCATATTGAAGTTAATCTGGACAGTCTCTCCCCTATTCTCTTTTTCAACCAAACCAAATTCAATTTGCTCCAGCAACGTACCAGACTCAAGTCGCTTCGTGATATTCTCATAACTCACATCAAAAGCTTCTCCTGTGCCCTTACTTTCTCTGCCTACGTAGCTTGTCACCAACTCCTCGATACCTGTTGGGTGAGCGATTTCCACTCTTTGAGGATCTTTTGTTGGCAAAAACTTACCTACGGTTCTGTTTGTAGGGATGAAGTACTTTTTGGCAGCTTCATTCACTTTGTCCAAAGTCATCGCCTCAATACGATCTCTGGTAATAAAGGACAATCTCCAATCACCTGCACCGATGAATTCACTCATGTAGGTTCCTAAAAACGCTGAGTTTCTGAATTGTTGATCAATCTGATTAGACAAATTCGCTTTTGCTCTATCCAGTTCTTCTTGTGTTACGGGTTCGAAACTGTCAAACGTCTCTTTCACGATCGATTCAACCTCATCCACACTCTTGTCAGAGGGAACGTTTACATTCACATACAAGAACCCCGGCTCTTTCGTGAATGGTGAGAATGACCAAAGTGAAGAAGCTTTTTGACCATCAATCAATTTCTTGTACAAACGACCGGAAGGTTCGTTCGTCATTACTTCTTCTAATACTGCCAATGCTGCATATTCCTCATCCGGACCAGCAGGAGTATGGTACATAGTGGTAAAAAGCTGCAAATCGCCTGTTCTTTCGAGTGTCACCGACTTTTCTCCATCCTGTGCTGGCTCTTCAGTGTAAGAGTCTCTTACTGGTGTACTTGGCTTCTCTATTGGGCCGAACTTCTTCTTGATCAGATCAAGAGTAGCCTCCTCTTCGAATTTTCCAGTCACCATCAATACAGCATTATCAGGTCGGTAGAATTTCTTGTAGAAGGCCTTTAAATTGTCAATTGGTACTCTTTCGATATCTGATCGGTTTCCAATAGTAGAGTTTCCGTAGTTGTGCCACAGAAAGCCGGCATCAATCACTTTTTGCATTAGCACTCTTACAGGGCTGTTCTCTCCGCTTTCGAATTCGTTTCTCACCACGCTGAATTCAGATTCCAGGTCTTCCTTAGCAATGTAGGAATTGATCATCCTGTCGGCTTCCAGATCTAGCGCCCACTCCAGGTTTTCTTCAGTAGCGTTGAACGTTTCAAAGTAGTTGGTACGATCATACCAGGTGGTTCCATTTGGTCGAGAACCGTGAGAGGATAACTCCTCCGGGATATCAGGGTGGTTTGGGGTGCCCTTAAAAACCATGTGCTCCAATAGGTGAGCCATGCCTTTTTCTCCGTATCCTTCGTGTCTGGAGCCCACCAAATAAGTGATATTGACCGTAATGGTTTGCGCTGAATTGTCTGGAAATAATAAGACTTTCAGTCCATTATCCATCTGGTATTCGGTAATCCCTTCGACTTCCGCTGTTTTTTTCAGATCTTGGGCGCCAACACTCAACGTGGCAATAAGAAATGAAAGACAGATTAATCTGGGTATGTGTTTCATTGATTTTGTGATTTGATAGTTTTTCTAAATATAAGACAAAGACTTTGGGAACAGGTAAGGGTCCCATTTGCATGCCAATTTATTTAACTAAAAACAACATTATAGGATCAACTCCCAAAGCATCAAATCAATTTTTAATCATTCCGAGGTTTCTACTCTATAGCCTGACACATGAGAAAGAACGGCCTCCCATACCCCATTGCGCTTTATCAGCACATTGCTTGAATGATAGGAAGACCGGACACCTTCATTTAAAATGTGACCCTTACCACAAATTATTGCAGTTCCATTATCCAAAACATCCAATCTTCGAATTTCATAAAAGAAGGAATCTGGGTTAGAAGCATGCTTTTTGATCCAATTAAGTTCATCCGTTTTTGTAGTCCAGGTACCTCCACCATCGATCATCTGAAAGTCATCTCCTAATATTCTATCCAGTAGCAAAGTATCCTGTTCCGCATAAGCTTTTGGCCAAAACACTTCCTTCATTTCTCTCAATGCACTTTCATCAGATTCCTCTATCTGATTACCAATATCTCTGTTGCAGGATGAATGGATCAACAATAGCAGTAAGGCCGAAATTGATAGCTGAAAATATTTCATGGGTATTTAGGATTATCTGTAAAAGGTGTAGATGTATTTTAAAACGAAGGTTTGTTGTTCAGATACCGGCAAAGCAGCATCCTCTCTCCTTCTATCACTATTGAATATTTCGTTGTAAACGAGGTATAGGTCATGGCCATCTCTGAAATTATAGCGAAGCCTGGCGTTGTTGAAGAAAGACTTGTTATTGGTGTTATACTGGCTAAGAATACTTCCCGAAAGATGTAAGTCAAGGGCAAGTTCTACTTTAACCCGAATCAGATGTAGCCAATCTGTCTGACCAGCCTCCTGATCTTTAAAGTCCAAATAGTTTGACCTCCAGGTGCCAGTGAGGTTCAAGTGTTGTCCAAGGTTGAGGCTTGGCGAATATTGAAGACTAAGTCTCTTTCCTCCATAAAATGATCCATAGGTACTGCTGAAACGATGGTTAAATTGGCGTCTTTGTGCCGGGGAATAGCTAATTAAACCGTAATGAAAAAAGTGATCTCCGATCTCCGCAAAAAGGTCTTCCGAAAAATTTAAAGGACTGGTTAATCGCTGGTACTCTCTAATGTGGAAGACCTCAAAATTGTCGTTACCAAATGTCCTGGCCTCCGCCCCTGTCAAAGAGTACCACGTCTCAAACTCAAAATTGTCTGCCGCATAAAAAAGGTCGGTATTGAACCAAGTGAATTTGGTGTATTGGAGTATTCCTTCCCCCCTCCGATTGAATTTACCTTTATCGATTTGGACATATAGCTTATGAAAATTTGATCTGGCCAGGAAGCCCACACCCGGGTTAAATGTTCCCCCTGAATAATGATAGCTAGCATCATAAATCCAGCCGCTGGCGACATTATTATTAATCCCTAGAAAGATCTGAGAGTTATCCGATATCTCCCTTGCAAGATCAGAATCCAGAGCATAAGATGCTGATGTAGTTAAGTAAAGCTCATCCTTCAAATTTAAAATGGCATCTCCACTCCATAGTAGGTTTTGATAGCCTGATCGGAATCTGCTAGTAGATAGAAACCCGATAAAGGAACGATCGTTCATTACTTTTTTGCGCAATCTCAGCGCTCCGAAGTTCTCACTTGGAAGATTAGTTCCATCACTTAAGTTATTCGATCTTGTCTGAATAGACAGAAACCCCAGGTCCCACGAACCCAATTTACCATTCAATCTCCCTCCTCCCAGTATCGGCACCAACTGGTCATTGAAAATGCCTATGTTTCGGCTGTAAAACAGCTGAGTAGGCCAGCCTGATTTTACCTCATATAAACCCGCTTGTTCCTGAAAAAAACGTCGTTTCTCCGGAAAAATAACAGAGAACCGTTGAAGGTTGACCACTTGATCATCTGCTTCTACCTGTGAAAAGTCTGTATTGTATGTAAGATCAAGCGTCATTTTAGAGGAAAGCGAGTAACGAACGTCTAACCCTAAATCGGCTACATTTTCCATGGTCTTTGAATATCGAGTTCCCTCCTCATTTAGTTGGGAATTGGTCTCGCGACCTGCTATCACATAGGGAGTAACCAGCAATTGCTTTCGAGGCTCTAGGCCAGAAAATATCACAGGTTGTTTCACACTTGGCCTCATGATACTTCCCTGTACTTCCTGAGGAATAGCTGGGAACACATATAATTCATTGTTGCCGTTGATAGTACGGGCGCCACTGATATTCGAGTATATATTACCATCTGCTGCTCTCTGAAAACGTAGATTGGACAATGGTATCTTCATCTCCAAGGACCATCCATTTTCCAAAGGAGCCGATGCTCCCTCCCAGAGCATATCATAAGTTCCATTGAAGGTGGAATTTCCCAACTCTATCCCGTCATTGGAGATAGTCATATCAAATCGACTACCTGGGGGATAGATGCTGAAGACAAAAGCATTTTGCTTGTCATCGTAAGAGTCTATGTGGAACGTAAAGAAATCATCTCCCTGCCAACCATCCCTGACCAGGTTTCTTGAAATAACCGGTACACTATCCGGGAATAAACAGATGGCGCCGACATACAGGTAGTCCCTATCGAAGGTAATCTTCATTATAGTACGAGTATCTGACTCACCCCAATCGGGCCTGAATCTGATAAATGGCATTGAGGCTAGTTCTCCCCAAAACTCTTCCTCCAGTTGACCATCCAATACCATACTTTTTTCAGTACTGGAAATAGACAGGCGATCTTCTAAATATGGAAGGGTTACCTGTGCCAGGGCAACGCCGTAGACTAATACCAAAGTGATAAATAAGACTATTCTCATTGATGACCTTTTCGACAAAGAATCGAAAAAGAAATAGTCTCAAATACCCATTAACTTGATTTCAGGATAACCTGTGGAGAATAAAGGGTAACCCGTGGAGTCAGAGAGCCAGATCCTTAGGCAGATTGTTTTTGTAGTTCCTACTTACTCGAAACTCTTTACCTCCCTCCATTAGTAGAAGCCCATCGCCACTAGGCTTAGGGCGCCAGGATTGAATGGCCTTTGCATTGACTGCATGAGATTTATGAACCCTGACCATCTCATTGGATTCAATCTCTTTCAAAAAGCCCGAGAGGGTTTGATAGCTCACAAATCTTTTAGTTAAGGTATGAATGGAAATAGTATTGTTATCAGCTTCTACCGCCAGTATTTCATTGATGAAAAGTTTCTCGGCTTTGCCATTTCCTTTCATCCAAACATAAGATTGGGTAGGCTCTGATTCCCTCAAGTTCTTTCTAAATATCAACTCCTGATTGGTATAAATCACCAAAAAGCCAAAAGCAGTTAGATGCGCTCCAAAGTGATTGATCTGAATAGTCTGAAGGAATGAATAAGTGCTTTCGCAGCCAAATAAAACTGCAAATAGTAAACTAACGAG
>CAZZHO010000078.1:0-20694 GCA_964653795.1 uncultured Roseivirgaceae bacterium
CCTGCTCCGAAAGGTAAGAACTTACCAGAAAGTTCTGTCTCTTGATCAAATCTGGCTGGATTGAATAATTCTGGTTGATCCCACAAATCAGGATGATGGTGAATGCCGTAGATATAGCTAATCACCAATGACCCTTTTGGGATTCTATAGCCAGCAATATGATCATCCTGCAGTGCTTCTCTATCCGTTAGCCAGGCAGGTGGATAGTACCGTAGGGTTTCATTGATTACATTCATATCATAACCCGATTGATCTGACCTCAGCTTTTGAAGTTCTTCAGTGTGTTTAGAAAGTAAAACGAGTGCCCATGTAAGTGCATTTGCTGTGGTCTCATGTCCTGCAACGAACATTACCATCAGCTCAAACAGCAGCTGCCGATTCGTCATGCTTTCACCAGTATCCTCATACCGAGCATCCAACATCATCTGCAGTAGATCCTCATTATCAACGCCACTTCTCCTTCTGGCCTCCAAATACTGCAGAATCACCTGATGCGAAGACTCGATTGCTCTATTCGCTTTACGAACACTTCCATTTAAATTGAAATACCACTCCATGAAGGGTAACCTTATAAGCTTTATGAGGATATGCTGAGAAAGGTCAACTCCTCTTCTTAAAGTGTTAATCTCCTCCGCATCAACCTTTGTTCCTAGCAGGCTCTCTGCCACTATCCGAAACGCCAGATTCATCATTTCTGAATGCATATCGACAATAGGATCATGCTCAATTCTGGACTCCAGTTCGTCTAAAGCGTCATTAACTGTAGCTATCATCCGCCCTCTGATTCCTTCAATTCTCTCTTTCTTAAAACCTGGCTGGATCAGCCGCCTTTGACGTAACCACTCTTTACCCTCCAGGGTCAATAGGCCTTTTCCAAGAAAGTCAGCCAGCTTTTTGGTCTGAATATCTGACTTACTATAGGCCCTGTGATTCTTTTGAAGTATGTGTTGAGATATTTCAGGGCGCGTTGTAAGAATACCCAACCTCCCTCCTCCCATATCGACACAATATGGATCACCAAACTCCTTCAAATTTTCATTGAAAACTGGAATCGGATTCTTCAAAACCTTAGGTATTCTGGTCAAAGCCCGAAGAGATGGCACTCTATTCATCCCTAAATCATCCATACTAGCTGTGTTTTTGCCATGTGTTTTTCTCCTGACATAATTTGAGACCGACATCCCACGATTATTGGTAATTTAGAACTGTTCCCAGAAATAATTAGATCATGAAATTCCCACTAGCCATTTTCCTCTTGATTCCCATTTCAATTTTTGCTCAAAGAGATTGGGATGCCATTCAAATAGAAGAGAAAAAAGTAACGGACAATATCTATTTCCTGACTGGATCCGGTGGCAACATTGGTCTTATCACAGGAGAAAATGGCAATATGATAATCGACGATCAGTTTGCTCCACTCACGGATAAGATTACAAACCAGGTAATGAAAATCCGTGATGCCAAGATTCAATACGTTCTGAATACACATTTCCATGGTGATCACACCGGAGGAAATGAAAATCTGAAAGCAGGAGGAGCTATTATCGTCTCTCAGGATAATGTGAGGACTAGAATGGGTACAACCTTTCAAAACGAAATTTTCAAAAGAGAAGTGGCCGCTAAAAGCGAATCTTTTTGGCCTACCATCACCTTTTCGGAGGATATGACTTTCCATTTCAATGGGGAAGAGATCAATATCGTGCACGTACCTAGAGCGCATACAGATGGTGATGCATTAGTACATTTTAAAACCAGCAATGTGATCCATACTGGAGACCTTTTTGTTAGGTATGGTTATCCTTTCATCGATGTTTCCGCAGGAGGCACCATCAATGGGATCATTGCTGCTCAAGAAAAGATCCTTGCTTTAAGCGACGGTAATACAAAGATTATCCCCGGCCATGGTGGACTTTCCGACATCAATGATGTTAAAGAGTTGCTAGCCATGCTCAAGCAGACAAAAGCAATTGTAGAGGAGGCTAAGAATAAAGGAGAATCACTTGAAGATCTGGTAGCCAGGGAGCCCTTCAAAGAATTTCACGAAAGGTGGAGTGGCAATTTCATTAACTCAGATCTTTTTGTCCAAATCATTTTCGACACCCTAGACAAGTAGTTATTTCACACGATCTCCATGCTTGAATACCATATCAACGTCCTGAAGTAAACTGATATGCCTCAAAACATCCCCTTTCACGGCGATGATATCAGCATATTTACCTTCACTTACTGTGCCGTACTGATCATCAACGCCCATAATCTTTGAGGGCCAATAAGTAGCGGCCTTAATCGTATAGATCGGATCAAACCCAAACTCATTCACCCAAACATCCAATTCATTCCAGGTAGATTGAATATGAAATTTCATCGGTATGCCACTATCTGTGCCTACCAGTAACACAACGCCAGCGTCTTTCAACTGATTGACCTTTTTCTCCAATGTTGGTTTTCTAATTGGTGTCAATTGAAAGTATGGTAGTCTTCCTGGGTAACGAAATGAGTTTCTGATATCCTGTACTACGGAATCAGGAAGGCCTAAATGCCAATCCTCCGAATCCAGCTGTTCAGGATTATCACGGATGTATTCATAGTTATAGAGCACTTCTACCGTGGGTGTCCAATAAAGAGGCCCTAAATTCATTTGAGCGGTTCGTTCTTTGATCATGGCCACTATATCGTCAGGATATTCCGGAGCTGAGGACAAGCCTGTATGCTCGAAACAATCCACACCTGCCTTCAAACCTCTTCTAATTTCCTCAGGACGATGACTATGAGCTACGACTGTCAAGTCATTTTTGTGAGCTTCATCTACTACCGCCTGAACCTCTTCCATCGTCATCTGATCCTGATCAATAAGCTTTATACAATCTACACCTGCATCTGCAAGTTGCCTCACCTTCTTTCTGGCATCATCAGCGCCATTAACTCCCCACCTAAACTGTTCTGTACCTGGGTAAGGCTTCTTTTGAATAAAGGGGCCAGACATGTAAAGGGTTGGACCTAAAATTTCGCCGTTGTTAATTCTATCTCTGACACTCAAACTTTCCTCAAGAGGGCCTCCAAGGTCACGCGCACTTGTTACTCCAGCCATTAGCAGTTGCTTAGCGGAAGCAGGCATAATAACATCACCGAAGATCGATGGGTAGGTTTTATCCCAATGGGTGTAGTCCGTGTGACCATTAATCATAAGATGCACGTGCATATCCCACAATCCAGGCAACACACTCATACCCTCCGTAGAGATCACTTCAGCACCTTCTGGAATAGCCAATTGACCTACTTGGCCAACTGCGATAATTTTCTTTCCCTCAATGATAATTACGCTATTCTTAACAGGAATCCCACCAAACCCATCAATAAGCGTACCTCCTACCAAAGCCTTGGTCTGGGAATATGATATAAAGTGGAAACAAAGAAGTGTAAAGACTAGAAGCTTTCTCATTGGATCAAAGGAATAGGTTGACAACACTAATATCCCCTTAAGGTAAAGAATTCAAAACAGCCCAAACCAGAAAACAAAGATCTTATGCCGTTTCTACGACTTTCAGGTCTTTGGATTTGTTTAGGGAAACAAAAAATTCACACCCTTTCCCTTCCTCACTTTCAACCCATATTTTACCGTTCATTTCTTTTAGTAAATCCTGACAAAGTACCAGGCCTACACCCGTACCTACTTCACCAGCACTACCTGTTCCAGGAATTTGAGAAGTATTAAAAAGAGACTCTTTTTCCTCCTGATTCATACCAATACCTTCATCCTTCACTTGAAGCAATATATCATCAGCACCTTCCGTAATCTTGACGGTCACAATATCTCCCTGGTCGCTGAACTTAAAAGCATTGGAAAGCAGATTCCGTGAAACGCTTTCAAAGTGATTACCATCACCAAGAGCTTCAATATCAGCAGGAATATCAGACTCGATATTGATCCCTTTTAAATGAGCCTCGGGTTCCATCTCTTTAATTGTCTTCAAAATAGAATCTGATATTGAAAAGGCAGACAATCGGGACTCCACGCCTTCCTCCATTCCCAAAGTGGCCCACTGCAGCAAGTCCACTACCCTCTTGTAGCTATGCCCTACCCTGATCTTCAAATCAGAGATGAAATTTTCTACTTCATCTCCCGAAGCCAGACCTTTCTCGATTAATGTAATAATGCCGAATAGACCCTGAAATGGCGATTTGATATCATGAGTTAAAACAGCCAGAATACGTGATTTAAGATCACTTAACTTCTCCAGTTCATATTTCTGCCCTTCTATCTCAGCATTTTTTACCTCTAATAGCCTATTGCTCTTAGCAGAAGCCTCTCTTCCCCTATAAAACATCCAGGCAAGGGCTATGGCCAATAGGGCTATAACAGCAATGCCGGCTAATATAATTTTATTGTTTCTGGCTTCAAGCTCATTGATTGCTTGCTCTCGCTTCAATAGATCCAACTCTTCCTGCACCTCCTTCACTTGGTAAAAGTTAATTCGAGCCTGATTCTCCGTACTGGCAATACTATCAAAATATAAGGCCGCTTCCTGTTGATACTGGAAGGCCCTTTTATATTCGCCAGAGGCATAAAGAACATTCGCCAGCGTCCTTTCAGAGATGGCTATTAATTCCTTAGAAGAGGTCGCCAATGCAGAATCAACAGCTTCCTGAGCTAAAGACTTGGCAGCTAAAACTTCACCTGACTGCAGTAAGATCTCCGCCATCAACTGATTTGCCCTGATAACGCCTCTCTTATTTGTACGATTGAGGCTGAGCGTTTTAGTATGTTGGATAAATGGAAGCGCTAAATCCAATCTTCCCGAATCATAATATACCTCTCCCACATTAAAATTGATGATCGGAGCCAATATGGAATTATTATTTTTCACAAGCATCAATGCAGACCTTACATAGAAAAGCGCACTATCATATTGCCTCAACTCTCTGTAAGCATTGCCAATGTTGTTGTAGGCGCCAATTAAGCCTTGCTCGCTTCCACCCTTCTTATATTGAGGGGCGGCTAATAAGTAATACCCCAATGCGGCATTTTGATCACCAATTCCGGAAAAAAGGGTGCCCAGTCTCTTTAATATATTGCCATATAAAACCGGATTATCTTGATTCTTTATTAAACCCTGAGCCTGATTCAATGCATCAAGAGCATGGCTAAGGTCTCCTTTCGACCAATAGGCAGAACCTATCCGATAATTTGACTCGGCCAGAAGTGAATCATTGGAGATTTCAGTTGCCAGATCTCGGGCTTTTTTACTTAGCTCTAATGACTTATTTGGATCATCATAAACTAAAGCATCCGCCTCATCTAGTAACTGATCGATATTTTTGTCTTCTTGAGAAAAGACTGAAAAGATCGTTACGACAAATAATGCAAACAGTAGTAACCTTTTTGGTATCATTTTTAGCTCAACACATTATGGCAAGTACGAGCTAAGTGGTGAATTCAATATTAGGTTATAGCAAGATGAGTGAGATCACAAATTCGTTCAAATCCGGTTTTGTTTCGATTTTAGGTAAACCAAACGTCGGTAAATCAACATTAATGAACGCCCTGACTGGTGAGCGGCTATCGATCATTACTTCCAAAGCTCAGACAACAAGGCATAGAATATTTGGAATCGTCTCGGGTGATGATTTTCAATTAGTGTATAGTGACACACCTGGTGTTCTGGACCCTTCTTACAAATTACAAGAAGGTATGATGAAGTTTGTGAAGGCCTCATTAGAGGATGCAGACGTTGTACTGTATGTAGTGGAGCTTGGTGAAAAATATGATGAAAGCAGTTACATCAAGAAGATTCTGCAGGGTAATTTCCAGACAATATTGGTTATCAATAAAATAGATCAAGCCACAGGTACCCAACTACAGGATAAACTTCAATATTGGAAAGAAATATTTCCAGATGTCCCGACGATCGCCGTTTCTGCATTGGAAAAAACCAATCTTGATGACCTCTTTACGCTTATCAAAAACCAACTACCTGAACATCCGCCCTATTTCCCACAAGACACACTCACGGACAAACCAGAAAAGTTTTTTGCAGCTGAAATTATCAGAGAGAAGATCTTTCTCAATTACAAGAAAGAAGTTCCTTATAGCTGCGAAGTGGTGATCTCAGAATTTAAGGAGGAAGAGAAAATCATTAGGATGAGGGCTGAAATTTACGTTGAGCGGACGAGCCAGAAGGGTATTCTGATAGGCCATCAGGGTAAATCACTAAAGAAGGTAGGAATTGAATCCAGAGCTGATATGGAAAAGTTCTTTGACAAGCAAGTTCACTTGGAGACTTATGTCAAAGTTGAAAAGGATTGGCGCAAGAATGAGAAGAAGCTCAAGCGCTTCGGTTATTTATAAGATACAGTTTAGCTATTGTAAACTGCTGTAACCAAGAGATTTAGCAAGGTCGCACCCCCAGAAATCACGCCAGCCAGGATTAATACGGCTATCAACGCTCGTGAGAAATAGTGAAAGTACTTCGAATATTTAGCAAGAATACTTGCCGTAGGATTTGCAGATGTCTTCATGGTGGTGGTTGTATTACAATACGATGATAAACATCCATTAACGGTGATGCAACTTCTTTAGACCAATCCACTGTTATCATCGACGAGTAGGTGAATTTCCAGTTAAGGCACAAAGCCCTACTTTTGCAGTAATTCCCAAAATCATTCATTCTTGGCAAATATTCTAGCAATCGTTGGTCGTCCCAACGTCGGTAAGTCCACATTGTTCAATAGGTTAATTGAGCGCAAACAGGCAATCATGGATAATGAACCCGGTGTTACTCGGGATCGTCATTATGGATATGGAGAGTGGAATGGTAAAACCTTTACAGTTATTGATACCGGAGGGTATGTAGAAGGTTCTGAAGATATCTTTGAAGAAGCGATAAGGAGACAGGTCAAAGAGGCCTTATTGGAAGCAACAGCGATCCTTTTCATGGTCGACTGCAATGAAGGCCTGCATGGATTGGATCAGGATTTCGCCAATGTACTGAGAGAAATAGATAAGCCGGTCTTTCTTGTGGCCAACAAAGCTGACAATCATGAGCGTGAGCTAATGTCTAGTGAATTCTATGCCCTAGGGATTGCCGACACTATTATCCCTATTAGTAGTATGACAGGATCCGGTACAGGAGATCTGTTGGATCAGGTGGTTACTGTTTTTTCTGAAGAAGAATCAACAGAAAGCGACCTGCCTAGGATAGCCATTTTGGGAAGGCCCAATGTAGGGAAATCATCTTTCCTCAACGCATTGCTCGGTGAAGAGCGGAGCATTGTCACCGATATAGCCGGAACAACACGAGATGCTATCAATAGCCGATACAATCTTTTCGGCAAAGACTTCCTTCTGACAGATACAGCAGGCATTAGGAAAAAAGCCAAAGTGAAGGAAGACATTGAGTTTTATTCCGTCTTACGGGCCATACAAGCGCTACAGGATAGCGATGTAAGTATTATCATTCTTGATGCAGAAAGAGGTCTTGAGGCTCAGGATATGAGTATCATAAGCTTAGCTCATAAATACAGACGAGGCACAGTAATAATGGTCAACAAGTGGGACCTTGTCGCCAAAGAAACCAATACTGCCAAGCAATTCGAGGATAGTATCAAGCAGAAGCTCGGACCCATGCAGTACATACCAGTGGTATTTGCAAGTGTGTTGAATAAGCAAAGGATTTTCAAGGTGATAGAAACTGCATTGGAAGTGTATGAATCTAAAACCAAGAAAATCAGTACTTCCAAGCTGAATGAGACGATGCTGCCAGAGATTGAACACTATCCTCCTCCAGCAGTCCGAGGTAAATACATTAAAATCAAGTATATCACACAGCTTCCCACTACCAACCCGACCTTCGCTTTCTTCTGCAATCACCCTAAGGATATCAAAGAATCCTACGAACGATTTCTAACTAATAAGCTCAGGGAGAAATTTGGATTTGTTGGTGTACCCATTAAAGCCGTCTTTAGAAAGAAATAGATTGCCAGAGTCCTTAGATCAGATCTTCAGCAGATTCGTGCCTCAAGGAGCAGTGGCTTATTGTGTCAAAATTTATAGCTATTTCGAGTTTGAGCTTAAGATCAAAAAAGGCAGAAAGACTAAACTTGGAGACTTTCGATATGATCCAAGAAAAAAGAAGCAGACGATTACGGTAAATAATGACCTAAATCAGTTTCACTTTTTGATAACCTATCTCCATGAAGTAGCTCACTTAGTAACTTATAAAGACCATGGCAGATCGGTTCAGCCCCACGGTCCTGAATGGAAGAACAATTTCAAAAAAGTACTCAAACCAGTACTCAATGAAAGTATTTTCCCAAAAGACGTCCTGGCGGCTCTCAAAAGCCATCTTCAAAGTGTGAAAGCGACCAGTTGCTCAGATCCTTTGCTTTACCAGACTTTGAAGCGGTACAATGAAGATGACGGCTCCATATTATTGAAGGAGCTTTCTCCCGGAGGCTATTTTGAGTTGGACGGAAAGCAATATCAAAAGATCGAGAAGCGCCGGACCAGAAGTACCTGTATTGAGATCAAAAGTGGTCGTAAATATTTGGTATCCGAGATTGCTGCGGTGATCCCTATTGAAATTGATTAGGGATTGAGCCTCCTCATTATCAATCCATCTACTATTTGACAAAATGACATTGGATTCATAGTTCTCCAATTATCAATTTGCAGACTTCCTCCCATATTCACATAGTTGTCAATGTTGTATTGCTGCATTTCGTCAAGTACAAAATCCTTGAAGCCAACTCCAGCAATCCAGCCCCCTAAAGGCCCCAAGTCTTCTACATCCTCGTACCACTCTTCATAGTAGCAATCATCACTGCCGTGGAAATTGAAAACATTCTCGCCAATCAAGATGAACTTGTAGATAGATTGAGCCACAAAGTGATCCACTATATTTCGCTTTAAATGCATCACATCGTTATTGATCGCGTCATTCCACTCTCCTATTAACTCGATGACTACCTGACCCTCTCCATAGTTGGCGTACAGGACTTTCATGTACAAGGTCTCAGACCCCATAAAATCCCAACCAGGATCTATATAATAACCGTAAATGGTCTCGCTATAGAGATCATAGTTGTATTCCTTACCATGAAATGGAGATTGATCATCGACTGAAGAATCATAGTACTTCAGCCATCTATGATAAGGCTCTATCGTATGCATGAATGGTACTTAGAGCCACAAAGTTGCTTAATCTAATGTTACGTAGCGCTCCAGTCTGGACAATTCCTTATCATCGACATATTTGCCAATTTCCCTGCGAAACTGCTCGATACTCTCATAGGGTCTATACTCCTCGAATTCATGAAGCATCTTCTCTCCTACACCTGGGATCATTAGAATTTGCTCCTTCGGCGCATTATTAAGGTTTACAGGCACAAATACGAAGTTCTCGTATTTCAAAACCTGATCTTCATCTACATACTTTCCTATTTCTCTTCTGAATTGAGCCACTGACGTGTATGGGCGATACTCTTCAAACTCATGAGCCATTTTATCCCCAACTCCCGGGACCAATTTAAAATCATCCTCTGCCGTAGTATTTAGGTTCATAGAAAGAAATAACTTCTCTGCTACTGCCTCATAGTTATCACCCGCCATTTCTTTTAAAGCTTTAGCGAAAGAAGCACCGTCTAAGTGCGGTCTTCCATCAATGATGGTTGACACTTGCTCATCTGTAAGCCCGGTAGACAAAAGCTCCTCTTCAGAAGCCAGGTTGGGGTTCAATACACCGACAGCCACCTCAGCAGGTGCCTCCTCAACAGCTGCTGCTTCCTCCGTACTCTCCTCTACAGTTTCAGCCTTTTTTTCGGTCTGAGGTTGACAAGCAAAAACCAGGAATGCCACAAGAACGGCGCTGAGATAATTCGTAAGTTTCATTTATTCAGTTTTAGTAATGATATATCCAATTAAGGCTAATGAAATAAAAGCTCCCGGCGCCATCACCGGTAATGCTCCGGTTAAAGTTTCAAAAAAAAGATCCAGACCAGAAAGGCTAGGTCTCATTTCTTTCTCAAAATCCCTATTACTAGTGAGATGAAAACCCATTCCAACCAGCCCCGTAAAGCCCATCAGGATACTTAATACTAGCTGACCTTTCCGACTCTTATACCAGATCATCCCAGGGATAAAAACAGCCAACACCAAAAAGGGTATCGCCTGATAAAAACTCTCAAAATGCTCTAAAAGGAGCAATTCTAAGACCATGCCCCCCGCCGTGAAAAACATAAGAATGTAAAGCAACTTCCGCGTTTTCAAATCTCCGCCCGTATTAAATGAATATTAGACCTATTTATACTAGGCAATAATAATACTTCCGAAATGTTTTCCTTATTAACTAGCGAGAGCTTCCAGCAACGCTATTCACAGTTTGAAACTGCTCAAATCTTTTATCAGTCAACGTTCTCATAAAGGCGATGACGGCCTTTATCTCGCGCTCAGATAACTCCAAAGGGTCAGGTGGCAAAGTCTGATACTCGACATTAAGCCCCATTCCCGCACCGCCACCAAGGTTATAGAAAGTCATAAGTTGCTCCATATTCTCGTAAGCTCCATTGTGCATATAAGGCGCAGATAGTTCTGCATTTCGCACCGTCGGAGTTTTGAAGAAATAGCGACGCTCCTCAACCTCATATGGATAATACATGCCTGGATCATCATCTAATTGAGGATTTTCAAAATCATTGGTTTTGGTCACTCCAAGATTCTCAAACTCGCTTTCTCCAAATTTTGGAGGGATCGTACCATTGAACACCGGAGCAAAATGACAGGTAGCACATGCGGCTTTACCCATAAATAGATTAAAACCTAAGATCTCCTCCTCTGACAAGCTCTCCTCCTTGCCCTGCATGTTTCGATCGAACTTGGAGTCAAAAGGAGCCAAACTCCGAATATAGTTGGCTATAGCATTCCTGATGTTCTTATTGGAAATATCCCCACCATACAGATCATCAAACTGCTCGATATATAACTCATTGGCTGACACAGTGGAGGCCATCT
The DNA here is from genome assembly GCA_964653795.1 of uncultured Roseivirgaceae bacterium. Lineage (GTDB taxonomy): Bacteria > Bacteroidota > Bacteroidia > Cytophagales > Cyclobacteriaceae > JAWPMT01. The sequence continues at coordinate 11,006 of CAZZHO010000078.1, forward strand.
TCTCCAGATCCATGTGAAACTCCTTCTCATTATTCATTACACTGACAATCTGACCCTCTAGCCCATCCCCTCTTCCATCGTAGAAAAAGGTTCTTTGATAAACAGCATAAGGCAGTGCCGGCGTATTTCTTTGCAATTCCTTGCCATCATTTCCGACGGCTTTGACTAAACCATCTGAAAATGCTTTTGACTCCAGGTGGCAGGAAGCACAACTCATGTCTCCATTCTTTGAAAGCTTCGGATCATTGAAAAGTTTCTTGCCTAGTGATATCATGCGCTGGGATAAGCCAGGAGCTCCTCTAGGACTGAACATTTTCACATTGAAAAAATCACCGGAAAACAGATTGGCCGCATTTGGATTTAATGGTCGCGATTTATGTAGTGTGATACCCCAATCTTTTTCGGTCAAGTTGATAAGTTCTAGCTGTCTATTGGTATGATTTTTTATGAAGGAATATCTATCGAATGTATCAAAATCCTGTTCTGACAAATCCTGAATGGTCAGGGCAATCTCACTTTGCCATGTTTCAAAAAGCTGATGGTCTTGAAATGCCTCTTCGTAAATGCTTAAAATATGTTCTATTGATTGATAATTATAGATAGCCTCTTGCAACGAATTCGCCAACATTGGAGAGTCGAATCCCGTGATTCCTTTCGTCGCAATATTCACAACCGCATCACGGATCATTTGAAGAAAGTGATAATCACGCTGCTTTACGATGATGTGATTTTTTTTAATGAATGGGAAGCGAGCTTTTAAAAGCATTAAAGCAGAATGCAGCGTTTGATTGTCTATCGGCTCCTCATCAAAAAGCACCTCCTCCACAACCTGCAAACTCTTTGGCTTCATGCGTTTGATATCCGTAAAATCCTCAATCTCCACTTTCAACAGATTAGGTCCGTTCAATTTGGTATAATTAGCATAATCAAAGGCCAATAACATGGGCTCATTCATCTTATACCATTTCCTGACATCTAAAAACAATTCCTTATTATGCTGAATAGCATTTGAGGTATCCATCTGAGAGAGATAAAAAACGATACTATCATTTGTGGCGAAATAGTAGTTTCTCAAATCCTCGATGAAGTCTGAAGTGTCACTACCCTGGGCTTGTCTCCTTTCCACCAGGCCAGTGCAACTAATAAACAAGAATTGAAACCCAATTAACCCTACTAATATCTTTACCATATTTAGGTCTTGATTTAAAAAGAAAGAGGTTTCCCAATAGAGAAACCTCTTTGATTACACTATAATAAAACTACTGTGGCAGGCCAGTTATCTTGAAAAGAAAAGATCCTTCAAGATCTGAATCTCCTACCGGAATTGCAGTTGGATCGTTAAATACCGATCCATCAGCTCTTACAGCTTCAGCGATTTTGTCTTGTTCCCATCCGTGAGCTTGTACACCTCCTATGAAGGTAGGCTCAGAAGCACCAATGATATTCGTTACATCGATGAGGCCAGTGATTTCCCACTTGCCGCCTCCACCATATAGAGCATTGTTATCTTCATCACACTCAAGTACTGTCTTCATCTCGCCAGTATTCAGGTTATATTGATACAACTTAGCCCAACCAGTGATGCTGCTATTTAGATCGAAGTATCCGTTGGGATCCTCCTGTATGTAAGCATAATTCTCGGTAACCAAAATGTTATCAGGAGAGTGGAAACCATCAGCCATGCCCCCCTCTTTATCTCCATCCAAAACACAAGTTATTTTAGCATCTCCTGTAGGATCATTAGCGTTTAATTCCAGCTTGTAAATTCTACCGAGGGTAGTTCCTCTGTTAGCCAGATCAGGGTTATCTGCTCTGTATCGTCCAGTTACAGCGAAGTATACTGTTCTTTGGGCAGCACCATCACCTCTTCTCCAGTCGATATCTTCGATCCTTTGGAAACCTATCACATTAGCATCGATTGCTTCCTGATTCAATTCATCGATGGTCCTTTCAGTCATTTCAACCCACTCAACATCGTACTCTACGCCTTCGGCCATCCCCATCTCAAATAACTGACCACCTTCGCCAGGTGCTGTTTCTACTGGGTTCTTTCCTTTCAACACATAAAGGTTACCAGTTTGAAGATCGCCCCTATCGCCTACGTACATCCCTAAATGTCCTTCAGGGTAGGTATTATTGGAATCATCATCTCCAATAAATGCTACAGTCTTGTCAGAATAAGCATCTTTTCCGATTACTACAGCGTTTTCAGTAGCCCACTCACCAAAAGCTGATAATCTTTCCGCCTGATCTCTGTTGGCAGCATCTTTGAAAGGATCAAGAAGGTAAACACCTTTGTTATCTCCTCCCCACTCACCTCCAGAGAGGTAGAAAGGACCAAAACCATGCTCATCATCAGTAATAGACGATCCAGAGCACATAGCAGTAGCAGCTGTAGCTGTTGAGCTAAGAATATATTCTCCAGTGAGAGGCTGAAGATCAGCATTCATCATGATCCTGGCTACAGAAAAATCTCTCTCAAGGTTGTTGATAAAAGCAAATGTCCCGTCTCCATTAGGATAAAGGGCAGCTCCATCAGTATAGGATCCAAAAACAAATGATGAATCAGAATGAAGAATATCCTGAGAGGTCATGATCATCTGCAAGTCAATTGTTCCTTCAAATTCAGGATTGATTGCAAACACACTTTCCGGCACAACAGAATCCTCCAGCGGCTTCGGCGCTACTTCCACTGCTACATCAAATTCCGCTGAACTCGCTGCATCAGTTACAATGAAAGTGGTAGTAATGGTGCTCCCGACTAAATCTTGATCGGAGGCTATATCCACCGTGTAGGTGGCCGTTCCGTCAGAACCTATTGTTACCGCATTCCCATCAGCAGTCAACGTAGCTGCTGAAGAGGCTCCTTCTAACTTGACAGTCAAGTCAACGGAAGTTCCTATAAAGCCGCTGTAACTGGTTTCCCCAGTCAAAGCAACATTCTCTCCTGGTGATGCAGGAGTAGATTCGCTTTCAGTTTCACATGAACTGAGTACGAAAAGTATTAGAGCAAAAGACCCTAAAATCTTGGTAAAATTTTTCATTAGTGGCGTTCTCGTATTGGTTAAAGAATTTCCACATAGATAACCTTGGAATATTATCGAAATATTAGCCTCAGGTAGTCCTTTCATTGCCTAAATATTAAAATGTTAAGCAAAAAAAAAGGGGCTAAAAAGCCCCTTTACAATTAGTTAACAGTATGTATTAGTTGAAGATATATCTTAAACCAAGTTGCATTCTCCATCTAGCGCTTATTAAACCAGCATCGTCAAAGTTTCCATACTGCTGCTCATTTGGCTCGATATCATTGAATGGAGAGAATGAGTAAGTAGGAACATTAGTAGTGCCATCAGCAAAGCCTTCAAACTCCAACAACTCAACACCAAATCCTTGCTGTCTATATCTCTTACCCCAGCTGCTACTTAAGAAGTTGGTGAAGTTGAAGATATCAAATGAGAATTGAAGCGTATTTCTCTTACCATTTGCCATCTCCAGGTAGAAATCCTGCAAGAATTTCAAGTCAATTACGTTCTCAAAAGGTAATCTGTTTGAATTTCTAACTGCGTAGCTACCTCTGTTTTCGCTCAAATAGTCATCATTTTCGATGTAAGCATCTAAGGCTTCCCACTGCTGAGCAGCTGTTAAGTCATCAGTATCAACCAAAATGATTTCACTTTCATCCCTAGGGATGTAAACTAATGCTCTGTTTCTAGAATCTTCATTGGTGATATTCTGACCACCACCATAGATATAGCTAAAAGGAGATCCGCTTCTACCTTCATAGAACAATGTGATTTGAGAACCGAATAAACCACCATACTCCTTTCTATAGGAGACGTTAGCTAATACTCTCGAACCTTGTGCGAAATCTGATCTCCAGGCCTCGTTGAATGAGTTTCTACCATCAACAGAGAATATGCCTCTCCACTGCGAAGAGTTTTGAGAGGAAGTACCATCATAGATAGAGTAAGCATCTCCGAATGAATAAGACAATGAACCTGAGAATCCATTTTCGAAAGGCTTAGTCACTGTAGCTGAGACGTTGTAGCTGTAACCTTTGCTAGTGTTCGTAGCCAAGATGATTCTACCATAAGTATCATCTACCTCATCCCTTCTATTGAATATTGGTCTGTCATCAGGAGTACCTGCCAAGAAACCTACTGGCTCACGGCCCAAGTTTACATTCTGGTAGTATACAGCATTGATAGTCTTAGTGAACAAGCCTTCAACTGTACCTATCAGACCCCAGAAACCAAGTTTTTGATCTACTGCCAAGTTAGCTTTCCATACTTGAGGAATTTTGAAATCCTCAGCAAAAAGATCGATATCTCCAGATGGTGAGACGTTATTAGGATCGATAGAAGTCAGAACATTACCGTCATCGTCGATTCCAACAGGTTGATTGTCAAAATCTCTCAAAACCAAAGCTGCGTCATTCAATTGGAAGTCAAGAACAGTACCTCTGTTCACTCCATTGTTGTTGAATGCTCCACCAGGCCATACTAAAGGAACCCTGGACGTGAATACACCCCAACCACCGCGGATTTGGGTCTTTTGATCTCCATTCAGGTCATAGTTAAATCCAAATCTTGGAGAAAAGTAAAACTGAGGCTTGATGAATTGACCAGTCTGAGCACCTTCCAAGTCATAACCTTCAGCTTCCAACGTAGGAATGGTATTGTTATTGAATTCTACGTTTTCAGGTGTATCATCGAATGATTGGATATCACCTCTCAGACCTAAAGTCAATTTCAGGTTATCAGTTGCCTGATACTCATCCTGCACATAGAATCCGAATAGAGCTCCGTTGAACTTCACACCAGCAATAGACTCATCACCAGTAACATTATCTCTAAGAGAATAAGATCTGATGTAGTCATCTGCAGGCTGACCATCTATGAAGTCTTGGATATTTGAAGCTCCAATTGTCTCACTTCTCTCCCAACCGTAATCTCCATAGTTAAAAGGAATAAAAAGGTTGGTAACAGTGTAGAATTCAGCATTTACACCAGCAAGGAAAGTATGCTTTCCTTTGTAATACTCAAAATTGTTATTGATCGTAATAACATCCTGGTCCAGCAAATTGGCAGTCGAGAAAGTCTCGGATCCGAATCTCAAATCCCCTCTTCCATCATCAATAAAAACTGCAGGGAAAGGTCTTGAAGGTCCGTCATTGGAATTATCATAAGGATCTCTATCATCTCTCACAATCGTAGCTCCAACTGTCAAGTGGTTTGACATATTAGAACCTAAAGAACTCTTTAATTCAAGAGCAGTAGAGTTTGTTGTAGAGTTAAAAAATTCTGATCCATTCTGAAACTGAATACTTGTATTATTGGAACTTCTTGCCTCCAAATTTCTAGCCTCAGTATAAGAATGTCTCAAAGAAACTTTATGATCCTTGGAAGCATTCCAATCAAATTTGATCAAGAACTTATCACTATCGAGGAAGGTAGTGTTGTCAGTATACGTTCCTGGATCATAATTCAAATTGTTAGTCAGATGTGAAATCAAAGCATTGACCTCTGCTTCAGTAGCATCACCAGTGTACTCAGCAAATTGGAAAGGCTGAGGAATCTCATCTCTTTGTAATTCGGCATTAGCAAAAACAAAAAGCTTATTTTTCACAATTGGAGCTCCCACTCTGAAACCAAAAGTCTGAGAGATGAAGTCAGGTAACCTAGTCTCTTCTAAGCTCTCACCATCTTCCTGAGGGGTAATACCAGCAAGTTTCTCGTTTTGAAAATAGTAGTACGCAGATCCTTCTACTTCATTGCTACCACTTCTTGTTACAGCACTGATTGAACCACCAGCGAAACCGGATTGTCTTACATCAAAAGGAGCGATATTAACATTGAACTGCTCTATCGCATCAAGTGAAATAGGTGTAACACCAGTTTGTCCACCGTTCGTGCCTGAACCAGCTAGACCAAAAACGTCATTGTTTACAGCACCATCGATATAGATCGCGTTATACCTGTTGTTCTGACCTCCAATTGAAAGAGAAAGGCCATCATTACCTTCAGTAATAGAGGCTTGAGGAGTCAATCTTACGAAATCACCAATGGATCTACCCACAGTTGGTAGAGTCTCGATTGTTTCGGTACCGATAAAGGTGGATGCTCCAGTTCTATTACCGTCAAAAATATCACCTTGATTGGCAGAAATAACTACAGCTTCAAGCTCTGTAGTATTTTCTTCTAAGTTTTGATTCAAATTGTAGGTCTGACCTAAAGTCAAAAAGATGTTGTCTTTTGTATAGGTATCAAATCCTACGAAAGAAACTTCGACAGTGTATGGACCGCCCACATTCATAGAAGGAAGTCTGAAATAACCATCCAAATCTGTTACGTTCCCCCATTCTGATCCAGTTGGGGTGTGAACCGCTCTCACGGTTGCGCCTGGAAGCCCTTCACCATTGGCGTCGGTGATTCGCCCCCTCATTGATGCTGTGGTAGATCCCTGAGCTAAAACTTCGCCACAGATCAATACCAGAGCAGCAGAAAACAATAGTAGAGTTTTTTTCATTGCTTTTTTGATAGGTTTTATCGGGCACAAAACTAATTCTTGACCTAGGCGAGGTGTTTTCGGGAAAATTAAATTTTACGTGCGTATTTAATAATTAGTTAACCCCTAATAAATAACATACTAAGACCGCTTTGACCAAATATTCGTCTAATTCCTACAAACAGCCTTCAGTCCACAAAATCAGCTAAAATTTGCATTAAATGAACATTTAATACTGGCTTAAAACAAGTCCTGGAAGTACTTAGAAAAGAGGTTCTGTAGATAGGGATATTTCTTACTGATACGGAAGATTTCCACAGTCATCATCTATTATTCCGATTTATCCACATTTTCGTGGTACTCCACTAAACCTTCAACTGGCGATTTACTTATGGATTGAATGTCAATATCAAACCCTGCAGCTATCTCTTTCAATTCCGTGGATAGATGAAAAGCGATAGAACCGATAAAAGACAATTCTTTTAGATTCTCAGGTGAAAAAGCCTCAAAGTAAGAGCGAAAAGCTTTGTCAATTAAAGATTGACAGAATGAGTCATTCTTTTGCTCAATAATGACGGATGCAAAACTCGCAATGTATGAGGCTGGTCTGGAATGATGTTGGATAACAGAGATAGGATTCATTCCCTCCAATTTCGAACTCATCCTTGATTGAACAGCATTTGGTAACTCGCGTCTCAAATAGTGCTTAAGAATCCTTTTACCAAGATCAAAACCACTCCCTTCATCCCCCAGCAAATAGCCCAAAGAAGGTTTAGGTATGTTGACCTCCTTCCCATTGTAGTTAACTAATGCAGAGCCAGTACCTAAGATACCTACCCAACCCTCTCGGTCCTGAAGCAATGACCTTGACGCTCCTAACAAATCGGAAAACACATGTAGCTCGGTCTTAGGAAAGGTCTTTTGCAATCCCGACTTGATCTCGTCGGCCAAAGCTTTAGAAAATATACCGGCACCGTAGAAGTAAAGATGTTTTAGACCCTTGGGGTCATTAAGTACCGGAATCTTTGGCTTCTTGTCGTAAAGAGGGTTAAACCCACTCACCAGAAACCTCTGTTTGTCTTTGCCATCTAGCACTACCCATGTACAGCTTGTGCCACCTGCATCTACAATTGCTATCATGATATTATGCCAACACAATCAAATTTATCAAAGACAGCCGATGTATGCGGAGCCTGCTTTAACTCATCGGTGAGATCTTGCCCTGCCCAGTGCTCATAGTGCTTTCCATTGAACCAAAGTCGGCTCTTGGAAACGTCGTAAATCCTTTGCTGATAGGCTACCCAGATTTCTGGACGGTCTTGACCGTTCCTCAATGCAAGTTGGCTTCTGGAATAAGTTTTCATTTCAAACTGACCAAAGTTACACCGCTCCCGCCATGATCTGCATGCTCGTCTTCAAACCCTGAAACATTATCATCTTGCTTCAATCTATTCCTTACCAAATCTTTCAGTACACCGTGCCCTTTTCCATGCAGAATCCTGAGGCTATCAATACCTAAAAGCAAGGCATCATCTAATACTTTGTCCAGCAATGGCAGCACTTCCTCAACTCGTTTACCTCGAATATCTAATTCATTTTTGAAAGATATCTTCCGCTGACTCAAGTCAATGCCACCCTTGTAAGAGGAGGCTCGTTTTTTTGCTTGTCGATTTGAAACCTTTGTGAGTCGATTGAACTTTACAAAGGATTTTAGACCACCAAATAGTACCTCCGCTTGCTTTCCTTTCAGAGATATTACTTCACCAACAGTAGTGTCTTCATCCAAAACAACCTTATCTCCGATAGATAGAGATTTAGTTTCTTCAACTATCTGCGGTTCATCATCGGCTGTGTTCTTTTGGATTTCGGCCTCATAGCTTTGAAGCGCTGATCGGATCTTCTTCGTTTTGGCTTTATCAGCCTGCACTTCCTTTATATCTCTGATGGTCTTTTCAACCTGCTTATTGGCATCCAATAGAATTTGACCTGCCTCTTTTTTCGCTTGAGAAATCACTTTCTTTCTTTCTCGGTCAAGCAGTTTTTTCAAGCCTTCGTAATCTTTCCTAAGCTTAGAAAGCTCCTCTCTCTCCCTGGAAACCTGGGTATTGTTAGCCTCTAATTTGTTTTTCTGATTATCCACCTCGGCCAAAAGCCTATTATAATCAACAAGATCAAATCCAACTAGTGATTTGGCATTTTCCAGTACGTCTTTCTGTATCCCAATTTTCTGGGCTATCTCCAAAGCAAAAGAACTACCAGGTTTGCCTATTTCCAATTGAAAAAGAGGCTCTAGCTGCTCTACATCATACCGCATGGCAGCGTTGACAAGGCCATTTGTTTTGTCAGCAAATTCCTTCAGATTACCGTAATGGGTATTGAGCACTCCCTTGCATCTTGTGCTATTAAGTTTATCCAAAATAGCTTGAGCAATAGAGCCTCCAAACTGCGGCTCAGTTCCAGTACCAAACTCATCAATCAAAACCATCGTAGACTTATCTGCGAATTCACAGAAATACTTCATAGCCTTAAGATGAGAGCTGTAGGTACTTAGGTCATTCTCCAACGATTGGGAATCACCAATATCCACAAAGAAGTTTCTAAAAAAACCAAACTCAGAGGACTCATCCACTGGCACAGGGAAACCGCATTGAAAAAGGTACTGCAGTAATCCAGTGGTCTTTAGAGCTACAGATTTACCTCCGGCATTCGGACCCGAGATAACCACGATCCGGTTATCACCATCAATTTCTATTGAAAGCGGGACCGTTTCTTTTCCAACTTCAGTGTTCTTTTTCCATAGCAAAGGATGTCTCCCTTCAACGATCTTGAGTTTAGGTGCTCCCTGATGCTTAGGAACAATTGCCTCAAATTCCTGAGCAAACAGTGCTTTGGCTTTTAAAAAGTCAATCTTTAAAATGAAGTCTCCCCCCTTTTCAAGATCGCCTATTCTATTTCTTATCTCACCTCCAATATGAGTGAGTATTCTAATCTCCTCTCGACGTTCCTCATATTCTAATTCGCGCACCTCATTATTCAAATCCAATACAGCTGTCGGCTCCATAAAAACCGTCTGTCCCGTAGCAGATTCGTCATGAACAAATCCTGCCACCTTTCTTTTGTACTCGGCGCGCACAGGAATGACTAGCCTACCCCCTCTGATGGTGACAGTCCCGTCCTCATCT
>CAZZHO010000079.1:0-18174 GCA_964653795.1 uncultured Roseivirgaceae bacterium
CCTAATACCCCATTTTCACTTTGAAACTCCACACTTATATCATCACGAACAAAGTTGGCCACTAAAGTGGGTATGCCAATTCCTAGATTCACATAAAATCCATCCTTAACCTCTTTAGCAATTCGCTGCGCTATTCCGTTTTTATCAAGCATCTCTAGTTGTTCTTTGTTCTATTCTCTTTTCGTATTTCTTTCCTTGAAAAATACGTTGCACAAAAATTCCCGGCGTATGCATATGATTTGGGTCAAGCTCTCCAGGCTCAACCAACTCCTCTACCTCTGCAATGGTGATTTTTCCAGCCATCGCCATAGGCAGGTTAAAATTTCTTGCTGAACCTTTATAAACTAGATTTCCATCTCTGTCACCCTTCCAGGCCTTCACCATCGCAAAATCGGCCGTCAAAGCCGTTTCCAAAATATGAGGCTTCCCGTTGAACTCTCTAACTTCCTTTCCCTCGCCTACCTCCGTGCCATATCCAGCAGGTGTGAAAAAAGCCGGAATACCCGCACCTCCTGCTCTGCACCTTTCAGCCAGTGAGCCCTGTGGAATAAGATCTACTTCCAACTCTCCTGAAAGCATTTGCCGCTCAAACTCGGCATTCTCACCTACATAGGAAGAAATCATTTTTCTGATCTGCTTCTTCTGCAAAAGCAAACCCAATCCAAAGTCGTCAACCCCGGCATTATTAGAGATACAGGTAACTCCGGTAACACCTAATTCAACTAAACCTGAGATACAATTCTCAGGAATACCGCACAGGCCAAAGCCACCCAGCATGAGGGTCATATTGTCCTCGACACCTTCCAGCGCCTCCTTCCAACCATCAACAACTTTATTCATTCTTCAAAATTGAAATTCCAATCTAAATATCTAAGAACAACCCAAAATAAGCAATATCTAATTCATTTGTTATGACAACTAATTTTATCTGGAGGAAATACGCAAATCACCCAAAAGTATGATGACTCAAAATGCTAAAAAGCTTTCATTTGATTGTCAAATAGTGAAACATCATGAAAACACACATTATCACTCCAACACCTAACATAACTGCTAGCATTGCTTTTTATGAAGATTTACAGTTCTCCGTTACCCCATATGGAAATAAACATTTAGCTACTGATGGAAGCGCCATTATTGAAATAGACCCAAGTCGGTATACTCGGGCTGGAATTAAGATAATGACTAATAGCGCCAATGAACTGATTATTGAATTGCAAAAAATTACCAAAGTACTCCAGCTGGAAAATACTTATTGCCTCTCTGATCCATCAGGAACCATGATCTATATTTCGGAGGAAAAGACTATTGAAATTGAGCATCAAAAGAAATCTTCATTACTTGGGAACTTCGCCGGACTGAGTCTAGAGACTGTGGATCCTGAGAAGACCATGGAAATATGGAATGTTATAGGATTTACAAAACAAACTGGCAGTATAGATCAAGGTTGGGTGACCCTCACAGATGCACAGGGATTGAGTGTCAGTATCATGAAGCCTAACACGTGTCCTCACCTTTTTTTCAACCCATCTTTGACCTATTTCAACGGTGGCAGCAATCTTGAGATAATTCAAAAAGTACGTCTATCAGGCATACCGATAACCGAGGAAATAACTTATTTCAATGACAAAGACATTGTAGATAATATCATAATCCGCGACCCTGGCGGGTACGGTTTCTTTATTTTCAATGACTAACTACTGAAACACACGGATATAGTCTACGACCATTTGTTGTGGAAACACCGTGGTATCATCGGGATCTCCGGGCCAATTACCTCCTACAGCAACATTGAAAATGAAAAAGAAGTCATTGTCAAAAGGATAAGTAGAACCAACCTCTCCCGAATTTGAACTATAAAAGAGTTCATAATCCACGTACCACTTCAACGTCCCTTGCTCCCATAGCAAAGAGAATACATGGAACTCTTGCGAAAAGTCCGTTCCTGATAGTCGATATTCGTCGCCTGTAAAAACGTGACCATCCCTATTGAAGTGAATGGTGCCATGGACGGTTTCTGGTTCATGGCCAACCAACTCCATAATATCGATTTCGCCACAAGTGGGCCATCCTACTTCGTCTATGTTTGAGCCTAACATCCAAATCGCTGGCCATAATCCTTGACCACTTGGTAATTTGGCTCTCACATCTATCCTTCCATGTTCGAATTCTTGCTTCCCTTTCGTAATGATCCTAGAAGATCTATAGCCTCCGAAGGATGGTTGATTTGCTTCTATAGTCAAATAACCATCTGATAATGTGGTATTTTCTTCTTGATAGGATTGAAGTTCATTATTTCCCCAACCGCACAAACCCTGGTCACATCCATTGCCAATCTCGTGCGTCCAATTGTCTAAATTAAGTTCATCGCCATCGAATTCATCACTCCATATTAGTCTCATACTTGGATAAGTATCCGGGCTTGAAAGTCCATCTCCGAGATCTTCCAAAACGTCTGCCGAAATTTCATCATCATCAGTAATCCGAATTTCAAATGTGGTTTCAACTCCATCCTCTGAAATTATTACCATAAAACTTTCCATGAGCTCCGGAAACACATCATTGATCAATACAGATTCAATGGTGGCAGTGGATGCACCTGCAGGAAAAGTTAAGACTCCTGACATATCTGCAAAGTCATCTCCTACCAAAGCCGAATTACTTTCAAATCTGTAGTCGAAAGATCTGTCTGTTGCCGCCGGAGGTTCAAGAGAAAAAAGTAGATCTGAATCAGATTCATTGTAAAAGCTTTGTTGGACATTGAAGACAGATTCAATTGGCTCTTCCTCTGAACTACAAGAGAATACAATGAATACTATAACGACTGAATACCACTTACATACTTCCATCCCTATCACATTTAGATTCTTATTTTGCCCTCACTCTGTGAGCAACTAGTTTGTCACTGTTGTTGGCTGCTATTATTACCGGCCCTTTATCCGTTTCAACCAAATCAAGATCCTTCGTATCCCCTTTAATGAAAAAACCACTAGATGAATATGGTATAGGCTCAAAGCCCCCTTGACCATCGCCTTTCAAAAACTTTCCATAAGAAGCGTCGTTTCGAGTAGTTTCAACTTCCGCAGAATACATATTTCCTGCTACCAAAAGATCGTGGTTTCCATCTCCATCAAAATCGCGAATCAATATGTCATTGATAGCAGAAATCTGTACCTGATTTGGTAGTGCCTTCATCTCGAAACCATCACCTTGATTCAGAATTAATGTACTGGCAAAGGTTTTGGCCTGATAGTGAAGAGAGCTTTCAAGATCTGCTTCTGAATAAACATCAATCAATGTTGCGCTCGCAAATGAATTATAGTCTTCGTACTTATACTTAATGGCTGGAATCTGCTCCGAGGAACATTGTCGACCTCTCAAAGGATATTGCTGTCCACTGTTATAGTATCCCAAAACGATATCTTGGGTACCATTTTTATCATAGTCATTTAAGTACACGTCAAATGTCTCTTCCGCACTAGCCTGATATTTGTAATTAAGTCCCAGATTACCAGCTACTAAGTCCATATCTCCATCATTATCTAAATCCTCTGAAGCTAAAGAATACCACCATCCAACTGTTTCGCTAAGACCATAGTATTCCGTTCTATCGACTAGTTCTTCTCCCGTATTTTCATAAATGGTAATCGGCATCCATTCTCCAACGACTATCAAATCCAATGCTTCGTCGTTGTTATAATCAACCCATGCCGCATCAGTCACAAGACCTGCTTCACTCAAACCACCTGCCCATTTGTTTGTTGCATCTTCAAATTTCACAGTCCCATTTTCAGACACATTTTCAAGTATAAAACTTGGAGCGGGGCTAGGATAGGACTGTGGAACCACTCTTCCCCCTACAAATAAGTCTAAGTCACCATCTCCATCAACATCTCCTGGCCTGACTCTGGACCCACTAGCGTACATGGTGGGTAAGCCATCGCTTTTTTCAAAATTTCCTTTACCATCATTGATATACAACCGATCTTGATAAATATCGCTACCATTTTTGAAGTCATTCCCGCCACTTACCACATACAAATCAAGATCCAGGTCGCCATCGGCATCAAAAAAAGTTGCTCCTAAGTCTTCATAAAGTCTGTCTTTGAAAAAGTCACTACCAGTTGACATAAACTCACCAGAACTGGATTGTAAAAAGAGAACTGCGCCTTTACCTGAGGCCCCTCCGACAAAAAAATCTTCTAAGCCATCTCCATTCACATCCCCTACTGCCAGTCCAGGACCATTGCGGGAATATTGGTGAGGAAGTAGCAATTCATATTCATAGTCGTTAAATGGATTCTCTTTGTGCCTGTATTCAATATTTAAGTCATCAGTCACCTCTGAGAAAAGTCTGGATTCACCGCTTGCGATGGATTCATTAGTTATTTGACTAGCCTCTTCGTAATTAACTAGAATCTTGTCGTTTCCTTTAAGGTTTTTACGTACCTCCTGACTACCGTCTGGCCAGGTTATTAGTAGCTCGTCTACCACCTCCGAAGCCCCCAAGCCTATGGTCAATCTAGGCTCTACCGAGGACTGAAACCCGCGTGTGGGGATGTTCTGAAAATACTGAATATCCTCTCCAGTTGTTACTTGTACTTTAGCCCCTATTCCAAAAGGATTGCCGGAAGGACCTTCGAAAGCTATTTGTAAAAAAGAGTTGTCAGTCTGATCACTTGAAAGATTTTGGAATATTAGCGCCTCCTCATCAATATTATTGATGATTAGATCCAGATCTCCATCATTATCTAAATCAGCATAACTAGCTCCATTAGAGAATCCTTCATGATTGACACCCCATTCGCTTGCATAGGACTCAAAATTCAAATCCCCCTGATTTTTATATAGATAATTGGCAACCTTCTCAGAAGGAATATTAACAGCTAGCTCCAACCTATCGTGTTGCTGCTTTTCTTGATAGCTAGCGTTTTCTATACTATTGAAATAGTCCTTGTTGTTGATATCTCTTCTTGTACCATTGGTAATAAATATGTCCTTGAGGCCATCGTTATCAAGGTCTGCTATCAGTGTTGCCCAGCTCCAATCGGTACTGGACATACCAGCCATTCTTGCAACATCTCCAAAATGTGGAATTCCAGAATCATCGACCCCATTATTTATCTGCATCACATTCTGCATATACTGATGATGCAACCCATAACCCACAATCTCCCAAAAACCAGCAATATCCATACTGGCCATATTAGCCTTGTTCCTCCTATTGTCTTCTGGTGTCATATCCATCTGCACCAGATCGAAAAGACCATCATTATTGATATCACCTGCATCTGCGCCCATACCGAAAAAGGCCGTATGCTGAGTAGCTTTTTTTAATTGATCGGAGAAGGTACCATCTCCATTGTTGAAGTAGAAGATATCTGGAGATGCAAAATCATTGCTGACGTAAAGGTCATCCCAACCATCATTATTGAAATCAGCTACGGTAGCACTCAGGGAGAGACCAAAATTTAAAAGACCTGCCTCTTTCGTAACATCTGAAAAAAAGCCGTTTCCATCATTTTGATAAAGCCTATCCGACTTTTCAGGGTCCTTTTTATCTATAAAAATCTTGTATGAATAGTTTGGCGTTTTAAAATGTGTCAAAGGATAGTTAGCTACGTAAAGATCCAGATCACCGTCTTTGTCGTAATCAAAGAATGTTCCTTGTGTACTATTTCCTTCATCTGCTATACCTCGCTGTTCGGCCATTTCCTTGAATGTTGGCATACCGGAATCATCCAATCCTTGATTCACATACAAGAGATTTCTCGTAGTAGTGAACTTACCTGAAACAGAGACATAGATATCCAACCAGCCATCGCCATTTACGTCGGCCATCGTCACTCCAGTAATCCATCGGTCATCTCCTGCGACGCCCGCTACATCGGTTATGTCTTCAAAACGTAAGTCACCCCTATTGAGATAAAGTCTATTGCTTACTTGATTACCTGTAAAAAAAATGTCGGTGAGTCCATCTTTATTCAAATCACCTGTGGCGACTCCTCCCCCCATATATAGATATGGATAGGTGAAATAGTTCAAAACAGAATCCTCTGTAATATCATTGGAAAACTCTATACCGGTGCGCGCTTTATCGAGTTTGTTGAATAAGGTGAAAGGCTCCTCACTCGCTGGGGTCTTATCATCACTGCAACTGAATACTACTAGCGATAAAATCATCAATCGCTTTAAGAAATTCAAGTTCATATTTATTTCAGTTAATCACTTAAAAGTTATTCCAAGATAGGAAAATACAAATTTGGAAGTTGTAAAATTCAAAAAGGGCCAACCAAAATGGAAGGCCCTTTAAAGTAATCGTATGAATTAGTCTTTTCTATTAATAACCAGGGTTTTGCGACAGCATATCCGCACCATTCAGGTCAATTTCAGCCTGTGGTATTGGTAGTAACTCATCCTGATTAGCAGTAAATGTTGCTCCTGTGTAAGCACCACCGAGGAATCCGCTCTCATAATCAATGAACGCATTCAATGTCTCAGCAGCTACGCCCCATCGTACCAAATCGTACTTACGATGGCCTTCACCTGACAGCTCAAGTCTTCTTTCGAATCGAACTGCACTTCTGGCCTCATCTTGTGACGCGAAAGAAGTATAAGGATTTACCACGTAATTGGCTGCCGGAGCACCCAAAGTGTCTAGCACCACGTCATTTGCAGCTCTGGTTCTTACTTGGTTTACCAAATCCAAAGCATCAGTAAGGTTATTGAGCTCTACTTCAGCTTCGGCTGCCATCAATAAAACGTCAGCAAACCTGATGATTTGTACGTTTACAGCGGTGTATCCAGGTGTCCATGAAGAAGCATCATTCTCAACACCCTGTCCACCTTGGCTATACTGATACTTCTTAGGGGAGTATGGCCCACCGTTTGAAGCTTGTCTAATCCAATCATTACCTGGGTGCAATCCCCAATCCAGATAGGCAATACCTCTTCGTCCGATTGAATGGTCTAGTCTAGGATCAAGATTACCAGTATCTGGCGTAAAATCCTCATCACTGCCTAATCCGAAATCAGTAACCAATTCATTGGCACTTGAATTATAGCTACCATCTAACAAAGGCAAACCATTTGCGTCAGTTCTGAATGAATTTGCGAGCTCAAAGCTAGGTTGGTTGAAACCGCAGCATCCACCAGGACGATCGCCTCCCCCATGAGGGAAGTTCAATACCTGGCCAGGGTTTGCATTGTTAACAGTACCAGTACCAGCTGCTGCCTGAATGGCAAATACAGACTCTGCGTTATTGTCGAATAAGGAGCTGAAGTTCTCTGAATAGTTGTCCACTAGTGCGTATGGCTCACCGCTTGCTGTGGTACCATTTGCTATAACTTGGTCAAATATGGCCTTAGCCTCCGCGTACTTCCCTTGATAAAGAAGTGCCTTACCAAGGTACGCTCCAGCAGCCCAGCTATTTGCTCTACCAGCATCACTCTGTGTTCCAGGCAAATTGTCAAAAGCAAACTGGAAATCTGCCTCTATGAAAGGCCATAAATCCTGATCATTTGCTATCACAGTCACCTCATCCCATGTCTCATCTACATATGGTACATCACCAAAGTTTTTCTTAAGGTCAAAGTAGTAGTGACCTCTCAAAAATCGAGCTTCGCCTTGAATCCTTGTGATGAAATCACTATCAACTTCACCATTTTCAATGGCAACCTCCGCCAAACGTAATGCGGCATTCGCACGAGCAACTCCTTCAAAAGTTCTTTCATACTTTTCAAAGACTGATGCATTGGTAGTCTGTGCACTGTATGTCTGAATCTCGTTTACTTGAGACTGATCTCCAGGATCGGAGCCCTTATTGGCATCCCCTCCTAAAACACCACCCCAGAACCAGTTAGATGCGTCGGAATAAAAACCTCCTCTACCCAGCAGAATACTGTAGGCTGCAACCACCGATCCATCAAGACCAGCCTGAGAAGATAGCTCAGTGCTGCTCAATGAATTAGTAGGTGCTACTTCCAAAAATTCATCTTTACAGGCCGTCAACACGATGCCGAACATTGCGGCCATCGATAAAATCATTCCTATTTTTCTCATTTTCTATAAAGTATTTCTTATCAAAATATTTTGTTAAAACCCAAGGTTCACACCAAATGTCCAGCTTCTGGTAATTGGGAAGTTACCCAAGTCCACACCGAAATTTGTATCAGCATTTCCACCCACACTGGGATCAAGACCATCATAACCAGTAATAGTAACTAGGTTATTGACTGAAGCAAACACTCTGAACTTGGACATTCTCCAGCTATTCAAAAGATTTGGAGGCAGGTTATAACCTACTGTTACGTTTTGCAATCTGAAATACGAACCATCCTCAACATAGAAAGAGTTCGATTGCGTGTTTGTACTGAAGTTCGATACATTTTCGAACAAAGGAATATCTCCAGATGGATTCTCAAAAGTCCAAGAATCTTTTACATCAGCACTGATAGCTGCCCCAGGGAAAAGTGGATAGAAGTGTGTAAACACTTTCGAGATATTGTAAATCTCGTTACCAATAGAAGCGAAACCGTATAGCTCTACATCAAAAGCTCTGTAAGAAACTTTAAACGTAAAACCTCCAGTGAAATCAGGAACTGGATTACCCAAAGCAACTCTATCATCCGGTGTGATAACGCCGTCACCATCCACATCTCTAAATCTGAAACGTCCAGGAGCTGCTCCTTCTTGCTCCGCAGCGCCATCAACCTCTGCTTGGTTTGCGAAAATACCCTGTACATCAAATCCGTAGAAAGATGAAATAGGCTGTCCAATCTGATTCAGAATCGGCACAATTCCTCTATATCCGGAACTGAAGTTAGGTAAGTCCTCAATACCAGGAGATAAGGAGACAATTTCGTTACTCAAGAAACCTCCGGTAACCGTCACTTCGTACTTAATCTCACTTGAGAAGTTACCTTTATTAATTACTGTCAGATCAATACCTGTATTCTTCATTTCACCAACATTCACGGAAGGTGCGCTCGCAAAAGATCCCGCTTGTACTGTAACTGGAACTGGGAATAGTAGATCCTCAGTATCTTTTCTCCAGAACTCAATTCCAACATCTAATCTTCCACCAAGGAAAAGGGCGTCTATACCAATATTCTGGGTAACAGCTCTCTCCCACTTCGCAACAGGATTACCGATTCTAGATCTGTAAAACCCTTCTGCTGTTGAATTATTAGTACCTGAAATGTCATAGCTTGAGTTGGCTAGGTTAGTAGCAAAAAGACTAAATTGGTTATTTGGGTCTACGTTATTAGAGTTACCAATAACACCCCAACCCCCTCTTATTTTCAAATCTTCAATTACTCCCAAGCCACTCATGAAAGGCTCATCAGAAATTCTCCAAGCTGCTGATATAGCAGGGAATGTACCATATCTGTTGTCCGCTCCAAACCTGGAGGAACCATCCCGTCGAACTACGAAATCGACAATATACTTGTCTCTGAAATCATAAGTAACCTTTCCAAAATAAGAAGCAAAAGTCACTCCATCAGAATGACCACCCCCTACAACAGGAGAAGCAACATTTGAAAGAGATACGAAATCAGGGTTTTGGGAGAATGGATTTATACCTGAACCGCTTAGTCCACGACCAGCGTCCACTCTAAGACCTTCCTGTCCGACTAAAGCCTTCAAACCATGCTCTCCAAAATCCTTTTGATAAGCAATAGTATTCGTCCAAACCCAGTTATATCCGAAGTTAGAACCTTGGCTAAAACCAAATGATGTATTGTTCTCTGAGTTCTCATACTGACGTCTTGTGTAATCCCAGAAGCTGAAAGAATTAAATCTCCCACCAAAGCTCGTTCTAGCTACTAATCCTTCAATAGGCTCAAACGCTAAGTAGACGTTACCAAAAGCTTGTGTATCAAATGCTCTGTCATTGCGGTTACCATCTAGTTCCGCAACTGGGTTTCTTGGATTGTTGAATCCGGCTGCAGCGGTACCTGCATAACCTCCGAACTCATCAAACACAGGAATAGCAGGAGACATCCTGGAAGCAGCTAATATTACGTTTTCATCATCAGAAACCCCACTACCTCCATCAGCTCCTAACAATATTCTTGCCTCTCTGTAGGTAACCTGAATATTCTCTCCGATGCTCAAGCCAGGTAAGATGTCAAATTCACTATTAACTCTGAAATTGTATCTATTGAACTCCTGGTGCAATAGAATACCCTCTTGATCTTGCATGCCTAGACCAACATAGTATCTGTTGTTTTCTCCGCCTCCTCTGATACCAATAGAGTGTCTGTTCAAGATACCAGTACGGGTGATGGCGTCATACCAATCTGTACCTTCTCTGTTCAGACGAGTAACCTGATAGATAGATCCTACGCTTGGATCGACATTATATAAGGCTGCTTGTTCTGTAAGGTTCACACCGCCAGTAACTCCAGACTGACCGCCTACCAGAATGTACTCTGGCAACACAGGTGAATTTCCTGAACCATATTGAGGATGATCAAAAACAGGATCTTCTCCTGCATTTCTCGCCGCATTTCTGATTGCATTCCAAGTATAATCAGCCTGCTCCTGAGGATTAAGAACATCCGCTCCCTGCCCAGGATCGGTGAAACCTATCATACCATCATAGGTTACCTCCATATTGCGTGCTCCCTTTTTACCTTGCTTGGTGGTGTAAACAATAACACCACCTGCAGCTCTGGCTCCATAGATAGAGGCAGCTGTCGCATCCTTCAGTACAGTAGTACTTTCTATATCATCAGGTGATAGCCATTCTATAGATTGTGTCGGAACACCATCCACTACATAAAGAGGTTGGTTTCCACTAAGAGCTCCATATCCTCTCACTCTTACTTGAGATGTAGTACCTGGTTGGCCGTTTGTAATTACTGTCACCCCAGCAACACGTCCTTGTAATTGTTGCTCGACGTTACCTGAAGGCTGAACCCTTAAGTCAGCAGCTTTCACTGTAGAAACAGATCCTGGTGTGGATCGCCTTTTATCTACGGAATAACCTGTCACCACTACTTCTTCCAATTCAGCAATATCCACCGTCATAGGTACATCAATGACAGATTGAGCACCAACGGCTCTTTCTACCGTGGTGAAACCGATTGCGCTGAAAATGATAACACTATTGTCGCCAGGAACTGACAGGCTATAATCACCATTGATGTCGGTGACTGTTCCATCTGAGGTTCCTTTGATGACAATACTTACACCAGGTAACCCATCACCATTCTCATCGGTGACATTACCCGTAATCGTTCGATCTTGACCAAAGGCCGCAACCGAACCGAAGACCATAAGCAAAGCAATCATTGAAGCCCGTAGTTGACTCCAAAAGACACCCGCTGTTAAACTAAAGTACTTCTTCTTCATATTGAGTTTAGAAAGGTTGAAAAAAACGATACTCTTTTTTAAAAAAATATCAGCCACTTCATTTAAAGGGCTTATCAAAATTCGAAAAATGCAACATCGGTAATCGACGACAAAACGTTCATATTGCAATGGTAAATGTTACAAACGTTTGCAAAAACGCTATTTAGAGGATTTTATTAGCACTTTGAACGTACTCCGAGGGATTAGACCCAAACTGCTTTTTGAAGCAATCTCTAAAATATTGGAGGTCATTGAAGCCGACTTGGTAGGTGACTTCAGAAATGGTCATCCCTCCTGTACTCAGTAATTGAGCAGCTCTTTTTAATCGGAAAGATCTTATAAACTCATTTGCGGATTGTCCGGCCAAGGTCTTGAGTTTCCTATATAGTTGGGTACGGCTTAGACCCACTTCATGACATAGCTCTTCCACTCCAAAATTTGAATCCGAAATGTTTTCTTCTAAAATAGAAATGGCATTTTTTAAAAACGCCTGATCCTTGGATAAAGCTTTGATCTCCTTTGGCTGGATCTCCACAACATCGCCATTCAATAGACGGTTTCTAACTCGATTCCTGGCTCTGAGAATATTCTTAATTCGAAGTTCTAAAATTTTGGGATTGAAAGGCTTGATCAAGTAATAATCGGCCCCATGCTTGAACCCTTCTTCAGTACTATCTCCAGAAGCTTTGGCCGTAAGTAAAATCACGGGTATATGTGAAGTACGTTCCTCTGTTTTTATTTTGCGACAAAGGTCATAGCCATCCATCTCGGGCATAATGATATCTGCAATTACAACATCGGGGATATGTTCATTAGTGAGGCTCAAACCCTCTTGCCCATCTTTGGCTTCCAGAATCTTGTAGGAGGACCCTAGGTAGTCAGAAATAAAACTTCTTACATCATCATTATCATCTACCAACAAGATCGTGGCAGCGTCATTCTCCTTTTCAGTTATTGGGGCTTCCGCGGGATTAAGTGAGAGATCATTTTTCGCTAAATCGATTTGCTTAAAGTCTTCTTCAAAACCTTTATCTACAACAATCTCACTTTGATAAATTTCATCAGACTTCAGGTGACTAGTACCCTTCAATAACCTCACGCTAAAGCAACTTCCTCCATTCACCTGGCTCTCCACCATAATCGAGCCCTTATGCAGTTCCACCAGTTCTTTAGTTAGCGCCAAACCAATACCAGAACCCTTGCCGTTATTAAAATTTACTTGATAAAACCTGTCAAAGATTTTATCCAATTCATCCTTCGGAATGCCCGATCCAGTATCAGTGACAGAAAAACATACACTGTCCTCAGTCTCTTTGACTTCAAAGGAAATTTTACCAAACTCAGGTGTATGCTTAAAAGCATTTGAAAGAAGGTTGACAACTACCTTCTCTATCTTATCCTCTTCGAAATAGATGGTAACACTATGGTCAGGGAAATCGCATTTGTAGTCTATATACTGCTTTTGTGCATAATTGGAAAATGCCTGATAAAGAGGTTTCAGAAACTTCACTATATCCCCTTCTGTTGCTTTCAACTGCACTGCTCCAGATTCTATCTTGGACAAGTCCAGTATTTGATTGATAAGTTGAAGCAGTCTTTCAGCGTTTCTACTCATCACCCGGAATTGATTTTTAAAATCGCCAATGTAGGTTCCACTAAGCATGGCTCTTAAAGGTCCAATAATAAGGGTCAGTGGCGTTCTAAACTCATGGGAAATATTGGCAAAAAACTGTGATTTCAATCTATCTAACTCCTGCATTTTGGTAAGTTCCAAATGCTCCATCTGCAATTCATTCTTCAATCGCTCTCGATAGACTATGGCTTGACGGAAAAACCATAATAGGACCAGAAAGACCATTAAATACCCAAAAAAAGCGTAGCCTGTTAAGTACCAGGGTGGTTTGATAATCACAGCTATTGCAGAGCCTTCTGTATTCCATACGCCATCATTATTGGAGCCTTTCGCCATGAAGCGATATCTACCAGGCGGGACATTTGTATAGCGTATATCCAGGCCGTCATTAGAACTTATCCACTCGTCATCATAGCCTTGCAGTTTGTAGGCATAGTTGTTTTCCATGGGTTGCGAATAATTCAATACGGAGAAGCTAAAGCTGAAGTCATTCTGGTTGTGCTTCAGTATAATCTCATTTTCAGGAAACCTATATTTTAGAAGCTGCTGGTTTCGTTTAATATCATCTCTACCATCGTTTAGGTTGAAACCGGTCAATTCCACTTCAGGCGTACGTGTGTTTTTCAAGATATCATCCGGATGAAATCTGTAGTAGCCATTTTTGGTACCGAAGAATAGCTCACCGCTTTCATTTATAAAACTGGCACTTTTGGTGAATTCTACTTCTTCCAGGCCATTGAAAGCAGTGAATTGCTCGACTTCCAATTCCGGATTTATACGGCAAAGGCCATAGCTAGTGCCTACCCAAATATTACCGGCTTGGTCCTCTTCTAAGGAAAAAACAATATTGCTGGAAAGTCCATCTTCCTCCTGAATTCTTTGCACATGCTTCGTGGTGGTATCCATCAAGTTGACGCCTCCACCAAATGTCGTAATCCACAGCTTCCCTGATTGGGCTACATGAAGGTGATTGACCATATTGTGGTTGATCCCTGTAGTATCACCAGGATTGAACCTGAAATTCTCCTTTCTAAGGATGTTATAGTCTTTATCTACCCAGATCCTATCGATACCATCTCCCTCTGTTGCCAGCCAAAACTCACCAGGTCTCGGTTCGATGATACACTTAATCTTTGCATTGCTAAGGCTCGTGGGACTTTCGTCTTGCACGATTGACTTCAAAGTGCCATTAGACTTATCATAGATATTGATTCCGTGGTGAAATAGTGATATCCATATATTCTCTCTCGAATCCTCAAAGACAAAAAATGCATCTACACCTAACAAGGTCATTTCGCTTCCGGGGGAGTATCCCACGTGCTCAAAACCCTCACTACCCTTTCTTTTGATGCTGACACCACCCTGCCAGGAAGAAGCCCAAAGGTCTCCCTGGCTATCTACCAGGATGCTGAGTACTGCATCACCCATTAGGGCGTCTTCAGCTTGACTCGCTCTGTAAGTAGTAAGTTCTTCACTTTCATAGTCCCAAAAATTGAGACCTCCACCATCTGAAGCTATCCAAAGACCCTCATCTTCAATTTCAGCAAATGAACTCACCACATTGAAATTCACTTCACCAATCCCGCTTTTTGCACTTGAATAGTAAGGGATTTTCTTCTCCAAAGGATCCAATTTATCCAATCCATTGTCATATGTTCCAATCCAGATTATGCCCTGGTCATCCTGAAACAAGGACCAGATTGAGTTACCCGAGGGACCTTGATCTTTCCTTATACCTTTCCGAAATGAACTAACTCGCTTGCGTTCAGGGTCCACCAGAAATAAACCATTATTCTCTGTTCCGATCCATAGATTCTTGTTTTCATCCTGAAGAAGGGAGAGAATAGGGCTCCTACTTATGATCTGATCATATTTTTTCGCATCACTGGCAAAGCGACTTAACTTGTAATGACCTCCTTCCTCGTAGGACATTACAAATAAGCCCTGTTTAGTCCCCACCCACAGCTGATCTCCCGCGGAATGTAAAGCTGTGACCGTATTATTTGCTTCCTGTTCTGATATGTCGTATCTGATGAACCTATTGGTGTTTGGATCGAAAAGGTTCAAGCCACCTCCACGAGTCCCAATCCAAATTTCACCTCGGTCGTCCTCTATAATCTTTGTAATCGCATTGCTACTGATAGAAAATGGATCCCTGGCATTTTTCCTATACCTGTAGAATCTTCCATTTTTAGGATCATAGATGTTCAAACCAGCTGATTCCGTACCTACCCAGATTCTACCAAACCGATCCACATCAGTCGCAAGCAACAGATCTGCACTTAATGAATTTGCATCTGCGGGATCATGAAAATAACGAGTGAATATATTCTCCTCTAAGTCGTAATGATTGAGGCCCGCATTAGTCGCAAGCCAAAAATTTCCGTTATTATCAAGTGCAACGTCATTGATTCGGCTATCACTGAGTGTAGTAGTATCCCCTTCAATGTTAATAAAGGACTGAACATGTGCCCCACCATATTTATTGAGGCCGTATCTGGTTCCGAACCACATAAATCCGTCCTTATCCTGTGTTATGGTAGCGACAGTACTTTGGGTAAGTCGGATGTCAATATGATGAAAGCTAAGCGTATCGACTCCCTGGCCATTGCCTAGTAATGACAGTAGGCTAAAAAATAGAACAGTACCAAGCGCTCTTTTCCACAACATATTACAATCCCAACTCTCTCAGATTACGCTAAAAATAATCAACTAAACTCTATGATCAGATCATCTTGCTCAACCAGCCCACCGGACTTTAGATGTATTTTTCCGACAATTCCATCCTGAGGGGCAGTTACCGTTGTTTCCATCTTCATAGCTTCAATTACAAACAGAGGTTGATTCTTGGAAATAGTATCTCCTTGTTTCACTTTAATCTCGGCAATCTTGCCTTGAAGAGGGGAGCCAACATGATTCGGCTGATCTGCCTTCACATTGCTTACTTTTTCCACTAATATGCTCTGGTCCCGAACGTTGATCCTTCTGATTTGCCCATTTAGTCGGAAAGCCACCGTCCTAAAGCCGAGCTCATCGGGATCGGTAATAGCCACCAGCTCAATAATGATGATTTTACCTTGAGCTATTTCTACTAAGATCTCCTCACCAGGTTTCATCCCATAGAAGAATACGGGAGTGGGTAGATATCCTACCTTATCGTAGGTATCTCGATGCTCATAATATTCCTTGAAGACCTTTGGGTATAATTTATAAGCGAGAAAATCTTCAAAATCAGCCATTGGGTATTCCTCTTGAAAAATCGGATACTCTTTATCAAAGTCTACTGGATCCATGCCATCATTGAGTCTGCCTTTGATAGGTTGCTGATCTTTCAAAATCACTCTGGATAATGCCTCAGGAAATCCTCCAAAAGGTTGACCTAGATTTCCTTTGAATAAACCCACTACCGATTCGGGGAACGAAAGGGACTCACCTTTTTCAAGAATATCTCCCGCCGTAAGATCATTGGCTGCCATGAACAGCGCCATATCACCCACAACTTTAGAAGAAGGCGTGACTTTCACAATATCTCCAAACATATCGTTGACCACTGCATAGTTCTTCTTGATTGTCTCAAACTTATGTTCAAGTCCTAATGCAATGGCCTGCGGTCTCAAATTAGAATACTGTCCTCCCGGAATCTCATGATCATAGACCTCCGCTGTGCCCGCTTTTAAACCAGACTCAAAAGGATAGTATTGCTCCCTAACATCTTCATAGTAAGTGCTCAGCGCATTGAGCGAAGCAAGGTTCATCTCTCGTTCTCTGGGATGATATCTCAATGCTTCCACCAAGGAATTGAAGTTAGGCTGGGAAGTCAATCCAGACATAGAGGCAAGCGCCACATCCACTATATCTACCCCTGCTTCTATAGCCTTCAGGTAAGTGCCAGATTGTATTGAGGACGTATCATGGGTGTGTAAATGAATCGGCAGGTCAATAGCTTTTTTCAATTCCGTCACCAACACCTCAGCGCTATAGGGTTTCAATAAACCCGCCATGTCTTTAATGGCTAGCATATGCGCTCCCTCATCCTCTACTTGTCTTGCCATATCGAGATAATATTGAAGCGTGTATTTCTTCTGGTCAGGATTGAGAATATCCCCGGTATAGCAAATACATACTTCCGCGATGGACTCAGTTCTTTCTCTTACCGCTCGGATGCTGGTTTTCATGTTTTCCAGCCAATTGAGGGAATCAAATATCCTGAAGATGTCCATGCCATGTTCTGCAGACTTCTCTATGAACTTCTCAATGAGATTGTCAGGGTAGGCGGTATAACCGACTCCATTTGAACCTCTGAAAAGCATTTGAAATAGAATATTGGGAATGGCTTCTCTCAAAAGCTTTAGCCTGTTCCAAGGACTCTCCTTCAGAAATCGCATGGCTACATCGAAAGTGGCTCCGCCCCACATTTCCAAAGAAAAAATCTCCGGATTGTCCTTTGCATAGGTTTCGGCGACTCTCACCATATCCATCGTGCGGAACCTTGTGGCAAGCAAGGACTGGTGCGCATCCCTCATCGTGGTATCCGTAAAATGAATTCTGGAATCCTCTTTGATAGATTGTACGAACTTTTCCCGACCCAATGATCTCAATAGGTCTCGTGTACCTTGCGGATTTTCAGTGTTTTTGATCTCGGGAATGATAGGCTGGCGGAAGGCTCTATCGGGATCATAACTTTTGACGTCAGGATTGCCATTGATTGAGACCTCTCCTATATAGCGCAGATTTTTCGTACCGCGATCGAAGCTTTTCTTGATCTTGAATAGATCAGGATGATTCTCGATGAAATTAACTGTCGCTTTTCCTTCCGAAAAGTCCTTGTCACAGATCACATTTTCCAGGAAGCCAATATTGGTTTTCACTCCCCGAATTCTGAATTCTCTTAGGGCTCTATCCAAACGCTGAGCTGCTCCTTTCAAAGTCCTACCCTTTGCCGTTACCTTCACTAGCAAGGAGTCGAAGAAGGGCGAAATCTTCACGCCCTGATAAACATTGCCGGCATCCAGACGAATACCAAATCCACTCGCACTCCTATAGGCGATAATGGTTCCGTAATCGGGCTTAAATCCATTTTCTGGATCTTCGGTAGTTACTCGACATTGAATGGCATAACCTCTGATCTCTACATCTTCCTGAGACTTTATGAAAATCTGCGGATCCGACAGTTTCGCTC
>CAZZHO010000079.1:18274-20295 GCA_964653795.1 uncultured Roseivirgaceae bacterium
ACCTTCTGAAATCTCCTCTGTACGGAGCAATCCCTTTCAAACAAATGCACGATCTCGCCATAAGTATCGGCCAGTATCTGAACTTCAATATGTTTAGGATTCTCTACATATTTCTCAAGGAAGATGGTATCATCACCAAATGCTTTACCAGCTTCTGACTTAGCCTCGTTGAAGGATTTGATTAAGGTCTTCTCATCTCGCACCACGCGCATACCTCTTCCGCCTCCACCCGCAGCGGCCTTAATGATCACCGGATAAGTGATTCGATTGGCCTCATCAATGGCAGCCTGCTCATCTACCATTTCTCTTTGATTATCTTCTATGACGGGCACATTGGCTGCTCTTGCCACTTTCTTGGCCATCACCTTGTCACCCAGCTGCGCCATTACTTCAGGCTTGGGACCAATAAAGGCTATTCCTTCTTCACCACACCTTCTGGCAAAGGTGACATTCTCAGAAAGGAATCCATATCCAGGATGGATTGCTTCTACTCCATTCTTCTTAGCAACAGCAATGATTTCTTCAATATCCAGGTAAGGTTTCAATGGATCTTCGTTTGCTCCAATCTGATAGGCCTCATCGGCCTTAAAACGATGGAGGGAGTAACGATCCTCATAGGTGAAGATGGCTACCGATCGAATGTGCAACTCGGAAATGGCTCTCAAAACACGAATCGCAATTTCCCCACGATTCGCCACCATTATCTTATTAAAGAACTTCTGTTTTTCCATTGATTAAGGGCTTGAGTGCTAAGATTATGATTTTCGTGATAATTGGGAGAAACTTTCACACTAATTCCAGTCTACTGGAGGGTGTGTATTGGAAGACACATACATTATTTACCCAAACCGAACTTGGATTCATCAGTTAACCTTGCAGAATAGATTTTTTAGGTCTAATGAATTTCGAAATCATAGGAGGTCAACACAGAGAAAGTTTGATGAAACGGTTGCTATTTGGATTAATGGGTCTTTTCCTGTCGTTCTCCGGCTTCTCACAAGAAGCTGAAGAGCTTCCAAAACGTAAAATGTCCTGGTCCGCCTTTCCAGCTTTGGCCTCTCAACCTGAAACAGGATTTCAGTTTGGTGCAAGTGGAGGGTTTACCTGGTCAGATCCCGATACTACAAAAGCATTTAGCAGACCTTCATCATTAACTCCATTTTTTCTCTACACAGTTCGCAACCAAATCATATCTGGCTTAACGCTGGATTACTTCTTCCGCGACGGAAAAAACCTTCAGTTCAACCCTCGATTTTTCTTGTTTCCTGACAGATTTTTTGGAATCGGTAATGACACAGATCCCGATCTTTTTGAAACCTACACACATCGATTCTTTCAGGTAAGAGGACAGTATTCAATACCTGTAAGCGAGAAACTTTTCTATGGTATCTTTTTCGATATTCAAGACAGCCACCTGCAAGAGTTGGAAACTGGAGGGTTTCTAGAAACAGGTGAACTTGATGGTTCCAATGGAGGATTTCAGGCGGGCGCCGGACCCGCCATTCGTTTGGACAGCCGGGATAATACGATATACCCTACTAGTGGCTATTTTGTGAATTTTCGGACGTTATTCTCCTACATAGGAGATTTTTCATATAGCAACTTGACACTTGATGCACGACGATATTTCGGATGGAATGATGGTAGAGATGTCTTGGCCATACAAGCCTTTGGATCTTTCAACGCTGGGAAAATTCCTTTCTATAAATTACCGCAACTTGGGGGAGATGCGGCACTTAGAGGCATTACCAACGCAAGCGTTTACAGAGACGATCAGATGATGTATAGTCAGGTGGAATATCGGAGATATTTATTCTGGATAGTCGGAGCGACAGCTTTTGTTGGGGTCGGGGATGTCGCACCAACCTTAGGCGATTTTCGATTGGGTGACTTCAAATATGCTGGAGGTATGGGCCTCAGATTTCAGGTCGTAAAAGATGAGCGACTCAATATCCGATTTGATTATGGTCTTGCAAGAGGAAACCAATCGGCGTTTTACGTCTCCATTCTAGAGGCATTTT
>CAZZHO010000080.1:0-19505 GCA_964653795.1 uncultured Roseivirgaceae bacterium
GTTCGAAGAGTTTGTCTATTTCGCCTTCTCCTTTTTCCCAGATTTTCATTTCTTTATTGTCAAGATTTATATTTTGTTACCTCTTCATTTTTGGCTTGACCCAAAAACGAAGCAAAAAGGTCAAGAAAATTTAAAGCTCCATCCGCACTCGCTATCGCTCCCCTCGCTAAATTTTCTTCCTGCCCTCCTAGATATATAGTGGCACTACCTACGCGACCCAAAAATTTAAAGCCCACGCAAGCCCGATACCATTAAGATAAGCCTTTAACAGAACTTCCGTCATTCCTAGCGAATGCAGGAATCCCCACAAAAACAGCACTCAATTCAATGAGATTCCTGAACTCGGTCAGGAATGACGCTTATCTAAATGACATTGTGCACAGTATCTCCTCCGGCAATTTTTCAAACCAGCATTCCTTTGAGGAGATACAGGACATTTTTAGCTCATTTCTAAAATTTAGCTCTAAAAATTCCGGCATGACAAGTGCACTATGCTCGAAGGTACGACGGGTCCGGGATAGATCGGACCGCCGTTGCGGTGGCAGTCAGCAATACATGCCACAATGGAAAGCCTACGCGGCCCGGCCCGCAAAGACCCCCTCATAACATCAAGACTTTTCATATTCTATTTTAAGCTGGTCGATCAATTGGATGTAGCCCTGAACTCCTTGCTTGAGCTCGTCGAGCCAGATAAACTCATCGGGCGTGTGGCTACGCTCCGACTGGCCGGGACCCATCTTGATGGTAGGCACGGGAATCAGCGCCTGATCTGAGGTAGTGGCCGAGCCAAAATGCTGAACACCCAATGTCTTCGCAGCCCGAAAAACCGGCGTATCCTCCGGCATGAAAGACGGGCGCAGACGTATGCTGCGCGCCTTGATATCGGATGCCACCTGCTGCTGGATCATCTCTAAAACCTCCTCATTGGTATGGGCATCGGTCGTACGTACATCCACCACGAACTTGCACTGATCGGGAATGACATTGTGCTGGTAACCGGCTTCCACCTGCGTAACGCTGACCTTGATCGGGCCAAGGGTCTTTGAGACGTTCGGAAACTGCAGCGACTTGAGTAACGATATATCTTCTATTGCCTTGTAAATAGCGTTCTCACCAATATCCCTGGCGGCATGGCCAGCTACACCCTTAGCCACTCCATCGAGTACCATGAGTCCTTTCTCAGCCACGGCCATGTGCATCTCTGTGGGCTCACCGACAATACCATAGGTAAGTGTACCCAACTCCTCCAATATAGACTCTACACCGTTTCTACCGGAGTTTTCTTCTTCTGCCGTACACGCCAACGTCAGATTGAAAGGCAATGCCTCCTGGTAAAAATGGATGAAGGTGTTGATCAACGAAACGAGGCAGCCGCCAGCATCATTACTTCCTAGCCCGAAGAGCTTGCCATCCTTCTCGATTGGTGTGTAGGGATCTAGGGTATATCCACTGTTGGGCTTCACCGTGTCATGGTGTGAATTGAGCAGAATGGTCTCCTTCGAAGGATCGTAATGCTCATTGAAAGCGTAGATGTTGTTACCCTTTCTTTTGGGTTGGATGCCGTTAGATTGAAGGTGTTCCAAAATAATTTGGGCAGTCTCGTCCTCTTCTCCACTCATACTTTTGGTGGAGATCAGCTGCTTGAGCAGCTGGAGGGATGACTGATAGTAAGCTTCAATGTTCATCCTATTCTATTAAAGTGAATTGACCGCTGCCATTGGCGATATCTCCGAAATTGGCGGCAGCTCCCAATCTCACATTATTGACTCCCTTGCTGATCGTGGCAAAAGCATTATCAAGCTTGGGGATCATCCCTTCGAAAATGGAGCCCTCCTCTTTCCTTTGGGCGTAAGCTATTTTGTCCAGTCTTTTGATGAGCGAATTCGGGTCTTCCAAATCGAGCATTACCCCAGGTTGGTCAAACAAGTAAACCAGGTTAACCCGGTATTGTGCTGCCAAGGCAACGGCAACTTCCGACGCAATCGTATCAGCGTTGGTGTTGAGCAATTGGCCTTGATTGTTGTGGGTTATTGCACAGAGTGTCGGCACAAACCCCACTTCAATTAGTGTTTTTAGGGATTGGGCATTGACAGCTTGCACATCGCCAGCCCAGCCATAGTCTTTCCCCTCTTTGATGGGTCTTTTGGAGGCTGAAACGATATTACCATCGGCTCCAGACATACCTAACGCATTGATTCCTTTAGACTGCAACTTGGCAACCAGGCTTTTATTGATGGCGCCGGCATAGGTCATGGTGACTACCTCCAGCATGGCATCATCTGTGACCCTTCTGCCTTCCAACATGGTGGTCTCCAAACCCATTTGTGACGCTAGTTTTGTGGCTCTTTTACCTCCCCCATGCACTAACAAGAATTTCGACTTCAGCTCTGGCAGCTTTGATAGAAAAACTTCAAGCTGATCCTCCTGATCCAGAATAGAGCCAATTTTGATAACGAACAGTTCTTCCATAGCTACATTGCTTTGAGGATTTCTGAAAGAACAGCTTGTGCCGCCCAAACTCGATTACCTGCTTGCTGGATATGAAATGAGTTGTCGGAATCCAGGACTTCATCGGTCACTATCAGGTTTCTTCGTACTGGTAGGCAGTGCATGAACTTAGCTTGATTGGTAAGAGACATCTTTTCTTTATCGATGGTCCAGTCTCCAAAATCTCCAACTTTCCCATAGTCTTCGTAGGAAGACCAGTTCTTGGCATAGATGAAATCAGCATTTTGAAAGGCTTCGTTTTGATCATGAATGACTTCTGTTTCGCCGACAAAATCAGAATGCAGATCAAAGCCTTTTGGATTAGTAATGACATAGTCAAAGTCAGTGTGATTCATCCATTGTGAGAAGGAATTTGCCACAGCCTGAGGTAATGGCTTGATATGAGGCGCCCAACTCAACACAACCTTGGGTTTTGATTTGGTTTTAGTTTCTTCTATCGTCAGCAAGTCTGTCAAAGACTGTAATGGGTGAAGTGTAGCAGACTCTAAATTGACAATGGGTTTACCAGTGTATTGAACGAAGGCATTTATGATTTTCTCCCGATAGTCAGTAGCAGCATCCTCAAGCGTGGGGAAAGATCTCACTCCTACAATGTCACAGTAGGATCCTATGACTGCTGCTGCATCTTTCACATGCTCGGCTTTGTCCTGGTCCATAATCACTCCTTCTTCAGTTTCCAGTTGCCAGGAATCTGAGCCTACATTCATGACCATTACTTCCATACCCAAGTTCTTAGCGGCATTTACTGTGCTCAACCTGGTTCTTAAACTTGGATTGAAAAAGATTAAGCCAAGCGTCTTCTTATCTCCAATATTGGATTGGTAAGGTTCTTTTTTGAACTGCGATGCGGATGATACCAGATCATCTATACTCGGGACATCTTCAACTGAAATGAAATTTTTCATGAGGCTTCCATCAATTCTGATTTGGCAAATACAGACTCACATGCCTTGATGAACTCTTCAATTTCCTCATCGCCAATGGTCAAAGGTGGCAACAGTCGAAGGGTGTTAGGTTCGCTGCTACTACCTGTAAATACTCTTTCATCATAGACAAGACTTTTCCGCATGTGAGCCACAGGAAAATCAAAAACTAGCCCAAGCATCAATCCGCTACCACGTATCTCTTTCACCTGTTGCCACTTTTGAAAGTGCTCTTTTAGCTGCTGGCCTCGTTTAGTAGCATTGGTCATTAGGTCTTCCTTCTCAATCACCTCCAAAACACCCAAGGTAGCGGCACATGCTAAGTGATTACCTCCGAAAGTGCTGCCTAGCATTCCTTTCCAGGTCTCTAATTTTGGACTTACCAATACACCGCCTACCGGAAAGCCATTCCCCATGCCCTTCGCCATAGCAATAATATCAGCTTTTACATTGACTTTTTGGTGGGCGAAGAAGTGACCCGAACGACCAAAACCCGATTGGACTTCATCCAATATCAAAGCCGCTCCGTGCTGATCACACTGCTTTCTCAAAGACTCTAGAAAGGCGGTAGAAGGTTCGTGAATACCACCTATTCCCATGATGCCCTCCACAATCACTGCACAAACAGATGAATCCATGTTTGCCTCAAAGGCATTCAGATCATTTAGTGGCAATCGTACCATGGAAGTCTTATTGTCAAACTTCGTTTGGATCTTGGGATTATCCGTTGCTGAAACAGCCATGGAGGTTCTGCCATGAAATCCCTTCTCAAAAACGATGATTTTATCCCCCTCAAAATTGAAAGCGGCCAATTTCATGGCATTCTCTAAAGCCTCTGCTCCAGAATTGCACATGAACAGATCGTAATCGGGGTAACCAGATAGCTCCCCTAGTTTTACAGCACACTCCTCCTGAATGGAGATCTTCACGCTATTGGAGTAGAAAGACAGCTTGTTAAGTTGATCATTGATCCGGTTTACATAATGAGGGTGTGTATGCCCTACAGAGATCACAGCATGACCGCCATAGAAATCAAGGTATCTATCACCCTTATCATCCCAGATATAGCTTCCCTGCGCCTTGACCGGCTCGATATCAAATACCGGATATACATCTAGCATCTTCATCACTTGATATTTTTAATTTTTTCGTAAGAAGTAAGCAATCCTTTGATCAGCGCAGAGCTCAAACCCTGATGCTCCATTTCATTTAATCCGGCAATAGTGCAGCCTTGCGGAGTGGTTACCCTGTCGATTTCCACTTCGGGATGATTGCCATTGGTAATAATCAAGCCCGCTGCGCCCTTTGCCGTCTGAACTGCAATCTTCTGGGCTTCTTCCGGATGGAAACCCATCTCTATCCCGCCTTGGGTAGCCGCTCTTAAATACCGCATGAAAAAAGCGATTCCGCTAGCTCCCAAAACTGTGGCTGCCTGCATCATCCGCTCTTCAATCACTAGTACTTCTCCCAAAGACTCAAATATTTGGACTATACTCCCAAGCAGTTCCTCACTGAGATCAGATGAAGCAATACACGTCATAGATTGTCCGATAGCCACTGCCGTATTGGGCATAGCTCTGGCGATAGGAATATCCAAGGAAACCTGACTCTTGATTTCGTCGATTGAGACACCTGTCGCCACAGATATCAGAATGTGCTTTTCATTGAGGTCTTTGTCTATGCCTGAAAGCACCTCCGCAATTTGTTTTGGTTGTACACACAGAATGACGAGACCAGCACTTTTTACAGCTTCGCTATTTTCCGAAGTAACCAAGAAGCCTTCTGATCTCAGGTCATCTGCTCCATGCTTGCGCTTTTTGGTTAGGATCACCTCCTCAGCCTTCTTTATACCTGCCTTTGCAATACCTCTGGCAATAGCAGCACCTAGATTACCCGCTCCTATTATCGCTATTTTCTCCATCTTAAAATGAGGTTGATTTTAGTTTGATACCCAGGGTTTCTTCTAACCCATACATGATGTTCATATTCTGAACTGCCTGTCCTGAAGCACCTTTTAATAGATTGTCTATGATTGAGATCACCATGAGTTGGTCCTCGTGCTTCTCCAGATAAATCAAAGCCTTGTTGGTGTTCACCACCTGCTTCAAATCGGGATTAGTATCCACCACATGCGTGAATGGATGATTATCATAAAATGATTTATAGTACTCCTTCACAATTTCTATAGAGGCATCACATGAAAAATAGGATGTGGTAATAATGCCCCTGGTGAAACTCCCACGATAGGGAATGAACCTGACCGATTCCGAAAATCTCTCATCTAACTGCATGAAGCTCTCACCAATTTCTGATAAATGTTGGTGAGTGAAAGGCTTGTAAACGCTTGTATTACTATGCCGCCATGAATAATGAGATGTTGGAGAAAGTTTAACTCCCGCTCCTGTACTTCCAGTAATTCCGGAGATGTGGATGTCTGAATCTACCAATTGATGACTGACTGCAGGCAGTAAGCCTAGCTGAATACAAGTGGCGAAGCAGCCTGGATTGGCCACTCGCTTAGCTTTGGAAATTGCATCTCTGTTCAATTCCGGGAGACCGTAAACAAATGACTCCTGATTATCTCTTGGACGAAAATCAGTACTTAAATCGATGATCTTGCATTTGATTTCACCTTGACCTTGTATGAACTTCAAAGAATCGCCGTGCCCTTTGCAGAGAAAGAGTAGATCCAAATTTTCTAAGTCTACCGCTTCGGAGAAAGTGAGGTCTAAATCGCCAATCAGATCTTTATGGACTTCAAAAACTTTCTTCCCTGCCTGGCTCTCACTTTGCAAGCTGACCATCTCCACCTCAGGATGATTAACCAGCAGTCTGATGAGTTCTCCCGCCGTATAACCAGCTGCCCCATATATGCCTACCTTAATTGCCATCTCCGTGGGTTTTATGAAAGATCATCATCTGATTCCCGAAAATCTTGGCGAACCCCTTCACATCATCGCCGGTCCACCCTTCATTCATTTCACCATACTTACCAAATTCACTTTGCATAAGATCATATTCGGAAGAGATGCCATTTACAATGAAACGATAAGGCAACAATGTCAGCGAAACCGTACCGGAGACGTATTGCTGAGAGCTTGCCAGAAATGCTTCAATATCTCGCATCACCGGATCAAGAAACAACCCTTCATGCAAGTTATGTCCATAATTCACAGACCACTGCTCTTTCAGTAACAGCTGATGCTTGGACAAAGTATGTTTCTCCAGAGTATGGTGCGCTTTGATAATCATCAAAGGTCCTGCCGCCTCAAAACCAACTCGACCTTTGATACCAATCACTGTATCACCGACATGGATGTCCCGACCAATTCCGTATTCAGAACCAATCTCATTGAGCTTCTTGATACAATCCACCGGACCCATCTCCTCCCCATCAACAGCTACAGGCTCACCCCCTTTGAACACAATCGTCAAATCTCTGGCCTCCTCTTTCTTGACAGATGAAGGGAAGGCATCTTCAGGGAGGTACTGATCAGAAGTCAAAGTTTCCTTTCCTCCCACTGAAGTCCCCCAAAGTCCCTGATTGATGGAATACAGTGCTTTTGTCCAGTCTCCATCAACTCCATGTTCTTTCAAAAACTCAATCTCGGCTTCTCTGGACAATTTCAAGTCTCTTATAGGTGTGATAACTTCAGCTTCCGGCAGGATAGTATTGAAGATCATATCGAAACGTACCTGATCATTTCCGGCACCTGTACTTCCATGAGCTATGGCCGTAGCACCGATCTCCTTTGCATACTGCGCTATGGCCTGTGCCTGAAACACCCGTTCAGCAGATACCGACAAAGGGTAAGTGTTATTCTTTAAGACATTGCCGGCTATGAGGAACTTCAAACACTTCTCGTAGTACTCATCCTCAACATTCAAAGTGACATGATTCACAGCCCCTAGCTTCTTTGATTTATCCGCAAGCTCCTTGACTTCCTCATCAGAAAAGCCACCCGTATTCACAGCACAGGTCCATACTTCATAACCTTTACTTTTCAACCAAATGGTGCAAAAAGTGGTGTCCAAACCTCCACTAAATGCCAATACAACCTTACTCATGCCTTTGATTTTTTATTACCTGCCTTCATCCAAGTGCCAATTTTCTCCTTGATGGCTTTACGCTTTTTGCTTCGCTGCTTCTTCTTTTCCTCCGGATCAAAGAGCATACCCGTGCAAAGGCAGTTCTTAAACTCTTTTGATTCAAGGATTTCATAGTTAACACAACTTTTGCAGCCGTTCCAGAACTTCTCATCATCTGTCAGTTCAGAAAATGTCACCGGACGATACCCCAGATCTGAGTTGATTTTCATCACAGCCAAGCTCGTTGTTAATCCAAAAAGCTTTGCATCTGGAAACCGCCTTCTTGAAAGTTTAAAGGCCTTTTCCTTGATTTTTTGAGCCAAGCCTTGGTTTCGAAAGTTTTCAGACACAATCAGTCCTGAGTTGGCTACATATCGATCATGTCCCCAGGACTCGATATAGCAGAAGCCAGCCAGTTCATCTGAGGATGAAAGGGCAATAACGGCCTTACCTTCCAGCATTTTGGATTCTATGTACTCCGGTGAACGCTTAGCTATTCCAGTACCCCTCTTTTGGGCGCTCTCAGCTATTAGATCTACAACCTGCTGGCTATAGGAAAGATGTTTTTCTGTAGCAGCGACTATCGCAAACTGCTCCATGATGTTTGAAATAAGAATTGAAAGAAGATTGAATTATCGAAGCACAACCGCTACGTAAGCGGTATAGAAATATGTCCAAGGCTACCGCCTCGGGAAAGCTGGCCTGACTGGCCTAAGAGATATGTAAGTAATTGCTTTCATTACTTTCAAGGTCAAAGCAATGCTAAGTCAATCAATAATGCAAGAGATGGAAGGATATAAAACAAAAAAAGAGGCCCGAAGCCTCTTTTCTTTAAAATTTCGTAAGAATTATAGTGCTATTCCTATAAACGACTTAAAGGCTAGACCCATAAGACCAGTGATCAACATAGTCAACCCCAATCCTCTTAGACCAGCAGGAACGTTAGAATACTTCAATTTCTCTCTGATCGCTGCAAGTGCCACAATCGCCATCAAGAATCCTGTACCTGAGCCAAAACCGTAAGCAGTCGCTTCAATAATTGTATAATCTCTCTGCACCATGAAAAGAGATGAACCCAGAATGGCGCAGTTCACAGCAATCAATGGAAGAAAGATTCCAAGTGATCCATAAAGTGCAGGCGATACTTTTTCGATTACCATCTCAACCAGCTGCACCATCGCCGCAATCACAGCAATGAAAATGATAAACTGAAGGAATGTCAGGTCAATAGAAGCAAAATCCGCTCCTAACCAGGAAAGGGCACCTTCTTTCAAGACAAACTCCTGCAACATCCAGTTCATCGGAACAGTAATCGTCAATACGAACACTACCGCTGCTCCTAAACCAATGGCTGTTTTTACCTTTTTTGATACCGCAAGAAATGAACACATGCCTAAGAAATAGGCAAAGATCATGTTGTCGATAAAAATACCCCTAAGGGCTATATTGAATGCTTCCATTTTAATGCTCTTCTACGTAACCAGTTTTAGATCGCTGAATCCAGATAATGATTCCCAGGATTATAAAAGCTCCGATTGAGTCTACCATCAATCCATTAGTAGGAAATGATGTCCAGCCAATTGCTTCAAACACCTTAAAATCCCAGATAGAACCAGAACCAAAAAGTTCTCTGAAGAATGCAACTGCCAGAATGATCCAGGCATATCCAAACCCGCTGCCAAGACCGTCAAGAATACTGTCATAAGGCTTATTACCCATAGCGAAGGCTTCCAGTCTACCCATCACAATACAGTTTGTAATGATAAGGCCTACATAAGCACCAAGGATCTTGTACATATCAAAAGCATAGGCTTTCAAAAACTCACTCACCAACGTTACCAACGTGGCGATGATCGCAAGCTGCACAATGATTCTAACCCTATTAGGTATCAAGTTCCTGATTAATGAGACAATGAGGTTCGCAAAAACGATTACAAAAACCACTGCTACCGCCATCACGAAAGTAGGTTGTAGCTTCACTGTAACCGCCAATGCCGAGCATATACCCAAAACCTGCACAGTAATCGGGTTATCCTCATTCAAGGGATCAGTAACAAACTTCTTTCTTCTCTTCGATAATAAGGGTTCAGCCGGTTCTTTTACGACCTCTTCCTTTTCTAATTCTAAAGTATCTGCACTCATTATCTAACTCAATTTAAAGCTACGCTTTGACCAGTCTTTACTTTTTCGAAAAAAGATGTGTAGCACTCTAAATAGTGCATTAGCATCTTATTAACTCCTTTGCCAGTGATAGTGGCACCAGACATCCCATCTACTTGATAATCTGTCAAGCCAGGGTTGCCCTCTCCTTTCACCATGGAAACAGATTGTAACTCTGCTCCATCAAATATCTTCTTTCCCTGGTATCGCTGTTGTACTTCAGGAGTAGTAATCCTGGCACCAAGGCCAGGAGTCTCCTGCTTGTGGTCAAACGCAATACCTTTTACCGTATTAAGATCTGACTCCAAAGCGATGTAACCTGATATCCAGTCCCAAAGTCCCGCGCCGAACATTGGGAAAATATAAGCCTCCAGCTCACCAGACTCTCCTTTGAACATGAAGACGGGATACATTCTTTCAGAAGCATCTAATTTGTAGTTCTTAGGGATGTTCACCTTCTCAGCGACTACCGGTTCACCTTTACTGTTGGTGGTCACCTCATTTCCCTTAATGTCTACAGTAGTTGATGTAATTCGCTCGTCATAGATTTTAAGAATCTCTTGAG
Source organism: uncultured Roseivirgaceae bacterium (assembly GCA_964653795.1). Classification (GTDB taxonomy): domain Bacteria; phylum Bacteroidota; class Bacteroidia; order Cytophagales; family Cyclobacteriaceae; genus JAWPMT01. Next base: position 10,246 of record CAZZHO010000080.1, read on the forward strand.
GATCTTCGATTGAGGAAATATCCATTACCGCCCCAAGAATCTTCTTCTTAGTATCTAATTCAACCTGCTGATCCTGTAAGGGCTTCAAGCCCACAGAGGTCAAGGATAGTAATCCGCCTAGTACTATCGTTAGTACCGCAGAAAAAATGATGATGTATGCGTTAGACTGCTGCACGTTGTAATCTTCTTTTCTTGTTAGACTCTACTACAAAATAATCAATCAGTGGCGCGAACACATTCATGAACAAAATCGCCAACATAATACCTTCTGGGTAAGCAGGATTTACTACTCTAATCAGCACCGTAATCACCCCAATTAAGAACCCATAAATCCATTTTCCAGTTTCCGTTTGTGCGGCCGAAACTGGATCTGTAGCCATAAAGACAGCTCCAAAAGCCAATCCTCCTATCACCAAATGGTAATGGGCAGGTAAGCTCATGAAAGAGTTAGCCCCGACCATGTTGAAAAGTAATGCCATCAGATAAGCACCAGCAAAAACTGAGAAAATAATTTTCCAGCTACCTACTCTAGTCGCAACCAATATCAAAGCTCCAATGAGACACATGATCACTGAAGTCTCTCCAATACTTCCAGGTATGGCTCCAATAAACAGGTTGTTAAAGTCAAACATACCAGCAGCCCAATGAGCGGAAGCAGCTTGCATCATACTTGTACCATTCGCTGCCGCCTCTGCGCCATAAGCCAACATAGTGGCTCCTGAATATCCGTCCACAACCTGACCATCTCCGATGAATGTCCATACATCTCCGGAAATTTGAGACGGATAAGCGAAATAAAGAAAAGCTCGTGCGGTAAGCGCTACATTCAAAATGTTCATGCCAGTACCGCCGAAAACTTCTTTTCCAATAATTACAGCGAATACTGTAGCCAAGGCCACTTGCCACAAAGGAATAGTTGGAGGCATTACCAACGGTATCAGCATACCTGTAACCAAATAACCTTCTTCAACAGGGTGATTTCTTATTACACAAAATGTAAACTCAACAGAAAGTCCTACACCGTAAGAAACGATGACGATTGGCAGAACCTGAATCGCCCCAACGATGAACTTATCGATAAAGCCTGCGTCTACGCCAGTAGCTAAATAATGTTGATGTCCTACATTCCACATTCCAAACAAAAGACATGGAACCATAGCAATGATGACTGTCATCATCATTCGCTTCAAATCCCCAGCATCTCTTATCTGTACACCGGACTTATTCGTTACAATATCCGGCTTGAAAAAGATAGTTCTATGCCCTTCATATAGGGTGTAGTACTTCTCCCATTTCCCACCTTTTTCGAAATGTGGTTTTACACTGTCAAATGCGTTTTGTAAAAACTTCATTCTTAGCTATTTCTAATTAATTCGATTCCCTCTCTCAATAATTCCTGCAGATCATTCTTGGAAACATCTATGAACTCACACAACGCCACGTCCTCTTCTATCAATTCATAAATTCCAAGTGCTTCCATCTCATCATAGTCATTTGCGATGATTGACTTGAACAAGTACGTTGGTAACACGTCCATGGGCATCACTTGTTCAAAAGCACCGGTCATCACAAATCCTCTCTTCTCACCTTGCGTATTGGTGGTCACCTCATACTCTTTCTTTCCAAAGCTCAAAAGACCAAATGATCTGTGAAAGCTCAACTTGTTTGTTGATGGCAAAATCCACCCCAAGAATTCTTCCTCATCACCCTCTGGTATCACGGTAATTTGAGAAGCATGAAAGCCTAAATGACCGTCCGCTCCTATCGATTCCCCTGTTAGAAGGTTACCAGACACAAATCGTAGGTTATCGCCATTTGTCCTGTCTGAAACTAATTTCTTTATCGCAGCACCAGAATAAGTACTAACATACCCAGTCTCACTCAAGGAAGAACCTGTCAAGGCGATGACCTTACTGGCATCATAGACTCCTTCCAGGAATAATTTTCCAATTTGAGCTACGCCATAAGGCGTCAAAGTCCAAACAATCTCCCCTTTATTGATGGGATCAATGTGGTGGATTTGAGTTCCGACGTTGCCACTTGGGTGTGGTCCCGAAAATTTATTAATCTGAACTCCCTCTATGCCTGAGAATAAACCTGAAGACTCTTTGTCTCGGCTAACATTTAAGTGTACCGTTCCAGCCGTAAGTTTCTTTAGGATCTCAAAACCAGCCTTAATATCCGCTTCCTTGCCCTTCAAAGTAATTTCCTCATCAGGAGCTAAAGGACTAGAATCAAAAGCTGAGACGAAGATCGCTTTAGGCGTCGCTGTGATATCTGCAACAACCCCATAAGGCCTTTCGGTGATATTGGCCCAAACGCCAGTAGTAGCCATGTGCTGTACTACCTTTTCCCTGTCTAAATTAGAGATGTCAGAAATGGAGAAAGAATCGAACTTTTCATACTCGACTTCCTTATCTCCCAAAATTTTTATTTCCAGAAGCTTTCTTTTCGCTCCTCGATTAATCTCTACGATTTCACCGCTTACAGGCGAAACGAATTTCACATCTTCCTGTGATTTATCATACATCACAGCGGTACCGGCTTTCACAGTATCACCAACCTTCACTAACAGCTTAGGTTGAGCGATTCCATGGAAGTCCGTAGGCTTAAGTACGTATGTTTCTGATGGTTCGGAGGAAAGCGTTTTGTTCTCGGCTTTTCCCAGGATATTAAGGTCAAAACCCTTTTTCAGATTTATTGTCTGCGACATGCTAAAGCGTTGGTGTCTTCTTTAAAAACAAAGCAAAAATAATGAAAAATTGTTCAGAGCAGCGTCCAAATAAATGAGTAAAAAAAACAGTTTATAGGACTTATAAGGCGTTTAAGCAACTGGTTGACCGACAGCACTTTGCAAATGATCAGCTACCCTTTCCATAAGCCATCTGGGAGTAGAAGTAGCACCACAAATACCTACTGAATCAGATTCACTCACCCATTCCACTTTCAAGTCTTCTTCACTTTCTATGAAATAGCTCCTTTCATTGAACTGTTTGCAAACGCCATACAAGGCTCTTCCATTAGAGCTTTTCTTTCCTGCCACAAATAATATGACGTCATGCTCTTTGGAAAATCTCTCCATCTGTGGTTCTCTATTGCTGACTTGTCTGCAGATGCTATCATTAGCCTGAAAGTCCGCCTCAAAAAGTTCTCCGTTATGTTCAGCTATTCGCTCTTCAATAAGGGCTTTTAATCGATAGAAACCCTTGGTGCTTTTTGTAGTTTGGCTAAAAAGTATAATCGGCTTACTAAAATCAATCTGCTCCAGATCTTCATCCTCATAGACAATGATTGCCTTATTTTTTGTTTGGCCTGTTAAGCCAATAACCTCTGCGTGACCAGGTTTCCCGTAAATTACAATTTGACCTTGCTTCTCATTTGCCTGGTCATAAGCATGTTTTACGCGGTTTTGAAGTTTTAATACTACCGGACAAGATGCATCAATCAATTCCAAATTGTTCTCAAGTGCGACCTTATAAGTCTCTGGTGGTTCGCCGTGAGCACGTATGAGTACTTTTGCGTCCTTTATCTCGGCAAGATCCTCTCGATTGATGACCCGAAGACCCTTTTGGTGTAGCCTCTCCACTTCCATCCTGTTGTGCACAATGTCACCAAGACAATAAAGCTTATTGCCTCCTTCCATCTCGTCTTCAGCCATCTTAATGGCAAATTCAACACCAAAACAATACCCTGAATTCTTGTCTATCTCAACGGTCATTTCCGGACCTCCTTGCTTAATTCAACAATTCGTTTTAATTGATCTTCAAATGCTAAGTTAGTAGTATCTATCTCGATGGCATCATCCGCCTTTCTCAGTGGACTAACCTTACGGGTAGAGTCTATTTCATCTCTTCTCTTAAAGTTATCGATAATCTCATCAATAGATACCTCCACTCCTTCCTCTAATAACTGCTTTTGTCTTCTGAACGCCCTGGTTTTTATATCTGCAGTAAGAAAAAGCTTCATTTCAGCATTTGGAAATACTACTGTTCCAATATCTCTTCCGTCCATTACAATACCTCCGTCTTTTCCGAAACGCTGCTGCTCAGCGACAAGCTTCTTCCTAACACTTTCTACAGCACTTATATCACTAACACTTTTATTCACCTCCATTGTTCTTAGGAATGGCTCTAAATCTTCGTCTTTATTAAACAGATGAATATCTCCACTCTCTAGCTTTTCGAATCTTAACTCAATATTATCTAGTGCTTTCTCTACCTGCAGATCATTATTGAAATCTATACCCTCTTTGAGAAAAAGGTAAGTGATTCCTCTATACATAGCGCCGGTATCTATGTATATGTAGCCAAATTCATCAGCCAGTGCTTTAGCAGTGGAGCTTTTACCGCAGCCCGAAAAGCCGTCTATAGCAATGGTGATACCTGCCATCAACAGTCTTTTACGGGGCAAGGAACAGCCTTCCCCTTCTTAATCTTACCTTGATAGGATTTGGATCCAGTTGATTTGCAACTTGAAAACGTCAACAAACCCAGTAAAAGCACAACAACGATTCTCCTCATAAACTTTGTACCTCTGATTCCCTATTGATTTTCTTCACCAAACCTTGTAAAACTTTGCCAGGACCTGATTCCGAAAATGTTGTAGCTCCAGCGGCTACCATATTCTGTACGGATTGCGTCCATCTCACAGGAGCGGTCAATTGCTTTATCAAGTTGGCTTTTATCTCCTCAACATCTTTATGCCCTGAAGCATCTACGTTTTGAAAAATCTCACAACTCGGTTCAATAAAAGAAGTTTGGTTAATAGCTTCTGCTAATTCCTCACGAGCAGGCTCCATTAAAGGAGAATGGAAAGCGCCACCAACTGGCAAAATCAATGCTCTTTTAGCGCCTCGTTCTTTCAATGTTGCGCAAGCGGCCTCAACAGCAGGCATTTCTCCTGAAATCACCAACTGACCCGGACAGTTATAATTAGCTGCGACTACTACTCCTTCCGTCGCTTCACAAACCTCTTCCACTACTTCATCGTCCAATCCCAAAACCGCAGCCATAGTCGAGGGTTGAATTTCGCAAGCTTTTTGCATGGCCATCGCTCTTTTAGAAACAAGTGAAAGTCCATCTTCGAACGACAATGCGCCTGCTGCCACCAAGGCAGAAAATTCCCCTAAAGAATGCCCTGCTACCATATCTGGCTTGAATCCATCAGACATCAAAGCATTGATCACACTATGCAAGAAAACCGCAGGCTGCGTCACTTTAGTTTGCTTTAGCTCGTCGGCCGTTCCTCCAAACATAATTTTGGTAATATCAAAACCAAGTATGTCATTAGAACGATCAAAAAGCTCCTTAGCCTTACCATGTTCGTCATATAGTTCTTTCCCCATCCCTGGGAATTGCGCCCCTTGTCCGGGGAATACAATTGCGTGCATCGTCAAAAATTTTGCTGCAAAAGTAGAAAATATTGCGTTTAAGAATTAAACAACCTGTAGGTCGTCAATGAACTTGGAACGTTCTTTTTCTGTGGGTATTCTGCAAGTGTCAGATTTACCAAACCACCGATATCTATTGGATGCTACCCAGTCATAAATCAAGTCTCTCAAGGCCTTAGGTATTAAGATAAATAGGTATAGCAAGGGCCAAAACCCACTCAATTCCTTAGCTATTCTTAATGCCGCCGAGCTTTTGGTATATACTTTTTGATCCTTGAGCAGGATAACAGTATCTAAATTCTTGGTAGGGTCATTTGGAATCAAAGGATGATTCCTCGCATAAGAAGATTGCAAGGAGGCAAATTGAAATGTATCATTCTGATCTCTTCTGATAACAAAGTCAACAGATGAATTACAGAGGTTACAAACTCCATCGAACAGGATCGTAGGCTTGGTTAACGTAATATCTGCACCCATCCATTTAACCTTTGATTATTATCTGAGGTCATTAGAACATCCAAAGCCAGTTCAGCAGAATAAAAATATACTCCTGAAGGAAGGTCTCTACCTGCGTCTGTCTTTCCATTCCAGTTGATCAGAATTCCGGCCTCAGAGTCATTGGAATCATATGAAAAGACGGTCTTGCCGTTTCTATCAAAAACATTGAATTGAACATTCTCAATAAATCTTGGGCAGTTTGAGTCATCGAACCCCGAAATAGGATCCGCCGGGTTACTAAACAAAGGAGTGAAAAGATCATTTTTTCCATCTCCATTTGGAGTGAAAACATTGGGGAGAATGAAATTAGGACAATTGTCTGCACAAACTTCTTCTGTAGGTTCACTTTCATTACCTGACCTATCAACAGCCGTTATTCTGTAACAACCTTTGAAGGATGGAAGGTTATCATGCAAAAACCCTGTTTCCTCTACAGAAGCAATGACCTCATAATCATCTTCGGAACCGGTATTCGAAAAGTAGACATTATAGCTTACTATATCATCATCACAGGCATCAGCGGGATCAGCAATCCAAGCAATCTCATTTTGAAAAGTATTAAAAGCACAACTCTGCTGGCCAATTCTCGATTCACAATCCAGATTATCATTTAAAACCACATTCTGTGGAGTACAAGGTGGCTCAATGTCACTCGGCTGGCCACATTGAATCTGGCTATTATTCAACAAAGGATCGGGTAAAATCGGATTATCGTACCCTCCCCTGGTAGTAATGAAATAGCAGTATTCAATCTGATCATCAAGCGAATCCGCATTGAATCTACCATCATCGAAATAGAAAAAGCCGTCCATTCCAACTTCAACAGAGTCTATCAATACCAATTGATCAGAGTTTGCAGCCACATTATCCCTATATATGTAGTGAGTTGGGTACTCTGGAAGGTTATTTGACCATGGAACCTCAGCAGACCATGTCATTCCGATAGCGTTGAGTCCAGGCTCCAATTCTAATCTCACTGAAGAAGCTGTTGCGCTGCTGTCAACAAAATTTCCAGAAGATGACAAAGCCACTCTGTAACTATACACGGTACCATCAGTATCTATTCCAGTATCAACCAAGAATGTATCAGAAATCCCAGCCTGAACCAGTTCAACATCACCAGAGAAACTGAAATTTGGAGCTCGATAGACATCATAGGAATAAGGTGGAGGGAATTGTGACCTATCTACCTCTAATGGTGAAGTCCACCTAACTTCAATACTTCCGGACTCTGAAGTTTCGAGCACATCAACATTCGTGATTACCGGAGCATCCGCAAGCAATGTAAAGCAAACTTCCTCAGAGGCGTAGCTGATGCCTCCATTTGGTAGTGGATATATCGCCACCAGGCGATAACAATATTTTGCTCCGGGAGCCAAGTCCGCTCCGAAGTTATCATCCAAAAATGAAGTTTCTGAAACATCAACACTTCCCACCTGTTCGTAACCAGAGTTCTCCGGAATTCCTACCAGACATTCATCAGCAGCAAAAGGAAAATCTCCTACCCTTCTCCATACTTGTATGCTATCTGCGTTGGGGCATTCATAATTCAACCAATCAAGATTTATGGATCTGCCAGAGGCCGCTGTAGTAGCCAAGCCCTGAGGAGCAGGCCCTACGACAGTAATTTCCCAGGTCCCAAATTCCACTAGAGTCGGCCCAACTTTTACTAAATCCGCACCCACCAATTCAAAGGGGTCATCGGAGACTTTAAATTGAACCGTGTAAGGTTGTTCCTGCACATGACCGCAGACGGTATTCCAGGTGAATTCTAAAGTACCAGGAGTAGGTTGAAAGTCTGGTAAATCAGGTGGTATCGCACTGGGAGAATAAGTAGCTGGAGATTCTATTAGGAAGGGCCCACCAAAAGCCTCTAATCTCACATTATGACCGTCTGGGTCTGTACCAACAATCGTCTCATTGATTATTGTGCCTGCTTCAACACATATTTCATCTGGAATTTCGAGTTCAGGCTTCTCGTTTTCACCATCCGTAATGATAATTTGCATATCACGGGTAACACTACCCATTTCTCGCCACGTACCAGCAATTTGCCGCCACTCGGTTACCTTGAAAGCCACATTGTACTCAGCACAATTATTCGACCCTTCCGGACACTGATCCCCTGATAAATTGAAGAAGTCCCCAGGGGCATCTATTATAAGGTCCCCGGTTATTTCGTTTATGGAAAAAGTGGCTGGTCCGTTTCCATCCTCATTGCCTCTTGCAAAATTGGAGTAGAACTCAGGATTGTTCGGCTCTCTATAATTCAACACTTCTACGTCCTCAGCTTGTTGTGGAACAACCAGGCTATAAGACAGACTGTCTCTCCCATCCGGATCAAAAGCTCCAGGATTGTGAATAAATAGCACTCCATTCTTACCATCATCAATAGGAGGAACAGTTAACACCGGGGTATTATTCACACCAAAAATTGGGTCAATATTGATCACAGTTTCAACATAGAAAGCCATATCCAATGACCTATCCATATTGGCAATATCATTGTTTCTAAACTCCTCCCTGTAACTAACCACAAAAGTTCCTGGAGCACCGTACGTATGAGGAAGTATGAATTCAGCCCTTACTAAATTGTTGCCGATAGGCGTCTCCCTTATTTGGAAACCGCCTGTTTGCGTGGTACCATCTCCGAAATCGAAGGTTCCCCCGCCAAATTCTATTCCAGAATCAGTGTCCCTGTAACCCACAAAAACAAACTCGAAGGCGCGGGCGGTTATATCAACCCTACGGGCGATAATTTCTCCTGCACGTATGTGAGTAGCCTGTAAAGAAGCAATTGATGCCAGCGCCGCTACCAAAAGGGTTAAAATTTTCGTGGCCATCTTGGCAAATAACATTGAAAGCTTCTTAATCATACAATGAGATTAACACCCTAAAAATGCTTAGGTTTTATTGAAATGCAGCAAATTTCATTCCTTCTTCTTCTCAAACAACAGAAATGAAAGAAACATGTACTTGTTCCTGTACTGTCAGAACATTTAATATTTTCAATCTGTTCCCCTGCCGACAATAGAAATCAGTTGAAAAATATCGGCTTATATAGAATCGATCAAAATAGTACAAACGATTGCTCGGCATGAGGTCGGTATATAACTTTGAAAAAATTAACAAAATGAAATCGACCTGCTTACTATGAGTTGGACTAAGAGTTTTTTTTCGAGTTCAATAGGAAGAAAGTTTGCAATGGCGCTATCAGCGCTGTTTTTGATTGTCTTTCTATTACAGCACTTCACTATCAACTTTACATCTGTTTTTAGCGAAGACTTATTTAATGAATTATCCCATTTCATGGGAACAAATCCATTGGTGCAGTTTTTATTGCAGCCAGTTTTAATGTTCGGGATACTTTACC
>CAZZHO010000081.1:0-7783 GCA_964653795.1 uncultured Roseivirgaceae bacterium
TCGTTGGAGGTGAACATGTCATCCACCAACTGGTCATTGCCTTCACCAATAAACTCTCTGATAAAGCCTGCAGCAAGCCTTCTTTTGAAACCGGAATAGATGTCCTCAAAGCGTTCTTCCCGGTCCGGTAGGGCGCTTATCTTTTTGATGATCTCATAGGTGTTGGGATCGAAAATGGTGATGACACCATCCCAGTTGTTACCGGTGACTACCACATCTCTTAGCGGAATACTATCTGGAACAGTGGCCGCATTGTTCTCGGGCTGCAAAGGAAAGGAAGGATAAGTTCTATCCGGTCGTTGGCCCAGGTTGAAGAGAAAGGTGACAAGGACTATTAGTCCAATTGCCAATACACCAAAGATGATCTTTTTCATGACTACAAGATAGTGGTGTTTGGTGAGTTTGGTTGGGAACGTCCAACTATCATCCGTAAGCTGGACTTTTCAAATTTCTACTAAAGTATCGGATAGCACTGGCCTTTACAAATACCTCATTAAGCTTATGGATGATAGTGTTTGTTATATGGCTTTATAGGATCTTTTTGTCTTTTAAGTAGCATTCACACGCATATGAAAACTCTTCAGAAGAGTTATGAAATTCTAGGATTTCATTAAGCAATATCTCTTTTAATTCAGATATGTCCTCTCGTTCATATTTATCTATTAAGTTCTGTAAGTCCTTAATCTTATCAGCACGTCTATCTACCAATTCTTTTCTATTCAGACCAATCTTTTTCCAAGTCAACTCTCCTCTTTTGCTATTATTGACGTGCATTATAAGAGGACCAAAAAATCTCAAATGATGCTGAATTTGATCTTTATACGGGTTGACCAATTTAGCCATACGTTTACCCACATAGTTTCTCTTATTGTTGTTACACTGATAGCAACAATAAGTTAGGTTTGACCATGAAAAGCTCAATCTTGGATAGGCTGCTTTAGGTATTATATGTTCTATATCACCAGGATATTGATCTGATACATGACTTTCGCAGTAAGCACATTTTTCAGATGTTTCAATTTTTAATTGGCGTTTCACATCCTTATGATTGTATCTGTTTTTATCCTTTTTGGGGATTTCGACTCCTTTATGGACATACTCCATTGCAGTTTTAGTCCAATCCAAAGCATTATCAACCAATACTTCAGGTTTATCTAATTTTCTTAACTGAATCATTGGTTTCCTTTACTTCTTTGAATTAAGTCTGCTACTGAGGTATGAACTAGTTTATCAAGACCAATCGATTTCAATTCATTTTTAAAATTGTTGATGTTATCTGCTGTGATTCCCTTATCAGAGTATTTGTCGATGATTTTGTCTATTTGTTCATTTACCCATTCGGGTTTGGTTGAATCAATACCCAGTACATCTCTAAGAATTTCGTTAGCACTTCCAGACTTTTCAATATTGTCCAACAGGATAGATCTGACTCGATCGTTTTCATCATAATTCAGAACATAGACTTTTGAATCAGGAACGGAACTAATTATGAAAGGATTATGAGAGGCAATTATGAATTGAGCATCTGGAAAAGCCTTCAGAAAGTTTGGCAAAATGGTCTTTTGCATTTCTGGATGCAAATGGTTCTCAGGTTCATCAAATGTTACAATGAAAGGCTTTCCAGTGTTTTCAAACATATATATCTGCCAGGCTAGATCTATTATAGACGCAATTCCACCAGAAACAGCATCGATGGCAAATTCACCACTCTTCGTAATTAGAATAACTTCAGGAATTCTGATTGCTAGTTTTTGAAATCCAAGTTTCGGTGGAAGCACATCTCTCAAAACATCCTGAAACCCCTCAAAAAGTCTTATTGCCTCTTCATCTTTATTTACTATTTCATTCCCATATCCAAAAGTGGCTAGAGAAATCAGGGTCTCTTTTATAAAGTAAGTTTCGGATTTAGGTACGTTTCCGCCTTGATGTCTTTGATGTTTTACTGATCTATAATTATTGTAAGCAGTTTGTTTTGAAATTGCTACAGTTGAAATATTAGGAACGTTTTGATACTTATAGTTCGGACGGTGAGAAGGAATATGAATTCCTTGAACCTGTTGTTGGTTCATAATCTGAGGTTGATAAGTTGAGCCGACATTATCTGGAACAAGAATATTTCCTTTAATTCTATTAGAGTATTCTATTTCACCGACTTTGTTTTGATTTTGAGGAATCGATCTTTCATCATTTGTTATACTCTTCCAAAAGTCTGAAACAAACTTTAAGACCCCCGTCTTTTTGTCTTTTTTAGGAGTCCCTACTAGGTTACTTGGCCATCCAAAATGTCTACTGATTAAAGTGAGTAAAGTAGTTTTCCCAGCTCCATTTGCCCCAGTTATAATTGTAAGCCTTGGGTGGAGTTTTATATCTATATCTTGATATTGTCTCCATGAATTAATTTTAATTGATTCAATCATTGGATTTGAGTACAAGGTGTTCGAGTCGCACTATGCCATATAACAATGGGATAATGGGAATTCCCATTATTTCCCTTATAAATTTTCAATATATAACTTCCTGATAATCAATTGATATTAATAGCGTCACTCTGATTATCCATTTATAAGTACTTAAATAAACGTTTATAAACGACTTTTTCTTTTGCATTTCAAATAGATCATCATAGAAAGATAACAGAAACTGGTTTAATAATCGGAAAATAGGTCGATTATCCCTTTCCAACGAACTTTAATATCTCCTCTGCTACGGCCTCCGGTTGCTCTTCGTGCGGTAATAAGGAGGCATCTTTGATGGTGACAAAATCAGCGTTTCCATCAAACTGATGAATCATCTGCTTTCCGAGTGCTACAGGAAAGGTGTTGTCATCTTCTCCCCATAAAATGAGGGTCTTGGCTTTGATCACTTTGTGCAGGGTTTTGAAAGCATCTACCAGCTCCCAGTCGATTCCTTTAAGGTATTTCAAAGCGCCTATGGCTTTTTCCTGTGAGTGGATAACGGGATCAGTATAGGTCGCAAGATTGGAAGGATCCTCCAACCAAGACTCGTCAGTGTACAATTCCTTAAAACCCATCGGTGATTTAATGAACCACTGTTGACTCAGCAACCATCGGATGATATTGGGTCCTCCCGGCCATAGTCCCACCTTTTGGTAAAACGGAATCCAGGGTGGTCGATGATCAGGTATCTCTGTATTGAAGATGAAGAGGTTTTCGATTTGATCTGGCTGCTCTATTGCGATGTAACGGGCAATTGTAGCACCGGAATCATGAGCTACCAGACTGCACTTTTCAATGCCCAATTTCTCCAATAGCTTCATGACATACCGAGCTTGTGATTTACTACTAAAATCGGTTGTGTCACTCCATTGGCTATCGCCAAGGCCGGGCAAGTCCAGGATGTGGCACTGGTAATGCTGCGAAAGCTGTGGGATCAGTTTGCGCCACGTGTAGCCATGAGTCGGGAAACCATGGATGAAAACCAGATGGTCTCCTTCACCTACCTGCCTCAAACCAATAGCCACATCATCAATGGCTATTTTTTGAAGTGATAGACTCTTATAAAACTCAATATCTGTCATTTCCCCGGTACCAGATTCGTCTTCTCAACGGCAGCTGCTTCCACCTTTTCACGTGAATATAAAACCGGGAAAAACTCGTCTTTTGCCCATGACTCGAAGAGGTTTCGATAGTAAGGGCTTTCGGGATCTCCTGATTGTCCTGGTGCGTTGGTACCCACTGCTGCATCCCAATCTCCGGTATTCACAATTATGCGAAAAGAAGCACCGGAACTTTGGCGCATGTTAGCCCCTGTCGAGCCGGGGGTGTAGCTATTGCCGCCACGGGGTAGGGGACCCAGGTTGAGTTGAGACTTCAGGTCATCTTTCACCAAGTCTCCCAGAGCATGACTCATGTAAGTATGCTTTAGCTTTTCCTGTCCGTACTGCCATTGCTTCATGTCCTCACCTAGCGTTGCTTCCAGGTCATCAATGCCTCGCTGAAAAGCAGTCACGAGAAATTCGTCCCGGCCTTTAGCAGGATCTTTCCCAAATCGATCATCCGGATCCTGGATCCAATCCATTATTCTTTTGAGTTGGATCTGGGTGATATACGACTTGGCTTCAGCAGGAACAAATCGCTCCAGCGCCAGGTTTTTGATTTCATTTTCCCAGGCCACATAGATTGCGGCGGGAATGGAGTTCGCATACAGATCAAAGTCCCAGTCCGAAAACTCTGCTCGTGCTTCGATGGCTTTCCCTTTTAGCTCCAGCTTTTCCAGCATGGGTACCAACGTTCTGGCGGGTAAAGATTGATAGTCCACCTGTAGCGCTTTCATATCCTCCATGGTCAGCTTCTTACCCGATCCGAGGACTTCCTTCACCCGATCTCCCCGATACGGATCTGCCCAGGAGAAGCCAATGGCATCCCAAAGCTCATAATCTTTAGAGGTCACATTTTGATTGGCAGTAGAGAAAAATCCTTCAGTCGGATTGTAGGTATTCGGCTTGCTAACAATAGGTAAATAGCCGTCCCACTCATAGCGGCCGTCTCCAGGTACAGGTACCAAGCCGCTGAAGTTTCTTCGTACGGGCGCGATACCCACAGCTTGCCAGCCAATGTTACCTTTCTTGTCGGCCCAGACCATGTTCTCACCTGGAATGTGGCTATAGTTACAGGCGGCCCTAAATTCTTCCCAGCTTTTCGCCTGGTCCATTCGCAAGGAAGCTAGGTAAGGAGATCCTCCTGGTTCCAGCCACGCACATCGCACCGCATAAGCTTTCAGGTTTTCCTGGTCAACGTAGGTCACGGGTCCATGGCGTGTGTATTGCAAATCGACTGACACATCTTCCTGCCCTTTTACTTTGATCGTTTCGCTGATGGTAGTCATGTCCTCCCACTGATCTTGATATCGGTATTGGTTGGGATTGTCTGGGTTGAGGTCATAGACCATGAGGTCTTCTCCATCTGTGCGGAATACGGTCAATCCCCAGGCACCATATTCATTGTGCCCAATCGAGATACCTGGTATCTCAGGCTCTCCACCACCAATCACATTCCATCCCGGTGCTACCAGGTGTGCCATGTAGCGAAGAGAGGGTACCGCTATCCTTCGGTGCGGGTCATTGGCCATGTAGGTATTGCCATCCTCTGTAAGTGCACCGCTTACCACCCAGTTGTTGCTACCGATGGCCAGAGGGTCTTCTTCTTTTAGGTCAGGCGTTTGCATGGCCACTGTCTCTTCCTCATTCCGATATTCAGCGTGAATATCTTCCTTAGTAAATGTCACCGGCTTTCGGTAGGCGTTGTAGAGCTCTAGTATGTCATCGTACAAGAGTTCTCCCTTGATAGAAGGATCCATTTCCAGGATGGGGTCTTGAGGGTGAAACCATGAAAGATCACGCACCTTCTCGGCACCAATAGCCGCCACTGCTCTCCCGACCTGTAACTCCTGGTCGATGTTGCCCAACAGACCCTGATGACGGGAGATCACCACCTCGGGCGTCCATTTGCCAGGTAGGATGTCCAGTATTTTGAACTCTATGGGTAATTGATCAGGAGAAGCCAGCACTTGCTCGATGTAAGCATTGACCCCATCGGTGTAGGCCGTGATGATTTCCACTCCATCTTCATGGTAGTAGTTCATTTCTTCCGTCATATCCCCTCGAAATAAGAAGAGCCGGGTGCCAATATCCCGCTTGAGTTCTCTTTCTCCGAGAATCTCGGCTACAGTTCCGGTGGCTTGTCTTCGCCAGACCTCAAACTGGAAGAGCCGGTCTTTTGCAGCTGCATAACCTTGCGCAAAAAACAGGTCTTTTTGATTCTGCG
Organism: uncultured Roseivirgaceae bacterium; assembly: GCA_964653795.1. Taxonomy (GTDB): domain Bacteria; phylum Bacteroidota; class Bacteroidia; order Cytophagales; family Cyclobacteriaceae; genus JAWPMT01. The sequence continues at coordinate 5,784 of CAZZHO010000081.1, forward strand.
CATAGATATGGTTGATGCCCCATTCGTCTCGGATGATTTCAACAGGCTGTTGAAGGCCTTCTAGTTTATGTTGATTGTTGTCTCGATCCGTTGAAGGTGAGGAACACTGGAGGAAGATTATCGTCAGGATGAAAGCAATGAGCAGACGCATGTATGTTTTTAATTTCAATTTAAGGAAAATGACATTTAGGGGGCTGAGTTTCAATATGCTTATCGCCAATCCCAAGCCATGATATTCCATTCATCAAACTGATCCTTAAAAGAGTGGATCTTTTGAAATCCTGACTTCTCATGTGCCCTGAGCGATCGGGGGTTGCTTGAGGAGATCTCGGTCAGGCAAAGCTCATATTTTACGGAATAGGCTTCCTTATGCTTCTGATATAGCCGCTCAACAATACCTTTTCCCCGATATCCCTCCGCGACACATATCTGTCCCATCACATAGTATCGGTAGTGTTCAATGGGTTTTTCCAGATACTGTATTTCTTCAAACATGTCGAACATGGGTACCAAAGTAGGGATTAGGTCCTTGCACTCTTTGGTCATGACAAGGGCATAGGCTATCACCTTTTGACTATCTAAAGCAATGACCTGTCTTTCAATCGCATTCATCTTTCTAAGCAGGTCCAGGTTGTGCCTGACGGTCACAAATCCCTCCTGTTTCTTTTGTTCCTGAGTAAGGCGACCAACATGGTTAGCTTTTTGTATTTGAAGAATCTGTCCCAATTCCTCTTCTGAATCCGCCAATTTTATAATCATCGCATTGATATAATTTTCTATTTAGCAACTCCGCCTAAAGACCTAATTTAGAAGGTACTTAAAAACCTCTTCATGAAAAACTTAACCCTATTGCTGGTCTTATGTCTGGCATTCAGTTCATACGGACAGAAAAAATCAAAAAAAAGTACAGAAGAAACGAAATCACCCCTTGAAGAACTGGGTTTATCGGGATTGAAATTCCGAAATGTAGGACCAGCTATTACTTCAGGCAGGATATCGGATTTCGCTGTGAATCCGGATAAGCCAAAAGAGTATTATGTGGCAACTTCCTCTGGTGGCGTATGGAAGACCATTAATGGTGGCACTACTTATAAGCCCATTTTTGATGGTCAAGGAAGCTACTCGATCGGAGTGGTGACCATGGATCCTAATAACCCCAACGTGATCTGGGTAGGGACTGGCGAAAACAACAACCAGCGTAGTGTAGCCTATGGAGATGGTATCTATAAATCTGAAGACGGAGGCGCTTCCTGGACACACATGGGACTGAAAAACTCCGAGCACATTGGCTCTATTGTCGTGGATCCTGAAAACTCCAATCGTATTTATGTAGCGGCGATTGGTCCGCTGTGGAGCGCTGGTGGAGATCGTGGATTGTATGTGTCTGAGGATGGCGGCGCTACCTGGAAGGCAACACTGACTGTAGATGATCACACTGGCGTGAATGAAGTAATCATCCATCCAGAAGATCCCAATGTGTTGTACGCTACCACGCTACAAAGAAGAAGACATGTTTTTACCTACATCGGTGGAGGGCCCGGATCGGCTATTTACAAGAGTACTGACAAAGGGATGACCTGGAAAAAGGTGAACAAAGGTTTGCCGTCAGTTGATTTAGGTCGAATTGGTCTGGCGATCTCGCCTGCTGATCCTGAGATCATCTATGCGATCGTGGAAGCGGCTCAAGGTAAGAGTGGGTTCTACAAGTCTACCAACCGAGGTGCGAGCTGGGCCAAGCAAGGAGGATATTCCACCAGTGGCAACTACTATCAGGAAATCGTAGCTGATCCCGTAGATGCCAATACTATTTATGCCATGGATACCTGGATTCATGTGTCCAGAGATGGGGGTAAAACCTTTAAAGTACTCGGTGAAGATGCCAAGCACGTGGATAATCACTGTATGTGGATTGACCCTACAGACAATGACCATTTGCTGGTAGGTTGTGATGGTGGTATCTATGAAACCTTTGATGCCGCTAAAACATGGCATTACAAGCA
>CAZZHO010000081.1:7883-19162 GCA_964653795.1 uncultured Roseivirgaceae bacterium
AAAAGTGATGATCGCGGTAATAACTGGGAGGTGATAAGTGATGATCTGACACGTCAGATAGATCGTAATAAGCTGAAGGTGATGGATCGGGTTTGGGGAATAGATGCCGTTGCGAAGAATGGTAGTACTTCTCCCTACGGCACCATCGTAGCCTTCCACGAATCAACTATCAATGAAGATTTACTTGTGGTGGGTACGGATGATGGATTGGTGCAAATCACCACCAATGGAGGTGATAGCTGGAAGACCATCTCCAGTATCCCTGGTGCACCTGCTCGTAGCTATGTGAATGCGGTACTTACCTCACAGCATGATGAGAATGTGGTGTATGTCTTATTCAATCACCATAAATATGGAGACTTCAAACCCTATGTGTTCAAGTCTTCTGATTTGGGCAATACATGGACTAATATCACCAAGAACTTACCAGAAAGGGGCTCGACCTACAGCATTGCCGAAGATCATGTAGATCCTAACTTGTTGTTTGTAGGTACTGAGTTTGGGGTATTCTTCTCGCCAAATAGTGGCGGAGAGTGGAAGCAACTAAAAAGTGGCTTGCCTACGATTGCCGTAAGGGATATCGCATTGCATCCAAGAGAAAATGACATTATCCTGGGTACATTCGGAAGAGGCTTTTATGTGTTGGATGACTATAGTTCACTAAGGGGCATCGGTGGCAAGATTGGGGCAGAGCCTTTCGTTGCCTCTGTTCGGGATCCCTGGTTGTACATTCAAAGCTATCCATTGGGACTGCCAGGCCAATCTTTCCAGGGAGACAGCTACTACAGAGGAGAGAATCTGGGTCCTGTGGCGATGTTTACTTATTATCTGAAGGATGTTCCGGAAGGGGCCAAGGATGCTCGTCAGAAGTTGGAGTCTGCTAATAAGAAAGATGGAAAAGACAATGCGTACCCATCTTATGATGCTTTGAAAGCGGAAAGAGAAGAGGAAGCAGCGCACTTACTTTTCACTGTAACAGACGCGAGTGGTAATATCGTCCGAAAGATCACACAAAAGCCTGGTAAAGGACTGAATCGAATTCAGTGGGACTTGCGGTATGGTCATGATGATCCGATCAGATTGAGCCCTCCTGCATTTTACAATCCATTTGCGGGTAGTTCCCAAGGAACGCTCGTGGCACCAGGAAGCTACACTGTGACCATGTCATTGTTTGAAAATGGCGAGTTTAAGGACCTGGCAGAGCCGGTGACTTTTAATGTAAAGGCACTGAATAACTCCGTGTTGCCAGCCGCAGATAGGGGTGAGAAGCTAGCTTTCCAGCAAAAAGTCAGTGAGCTAAGAAGACAGATCTCTACCGTGCAAAGAAGGATTTCCGAACTGAATAATCAGATGCGCCACATTGAGAAAGCGATCCTGCTGACGGAGACTGATCAAAAGACGCTTTACGTGGAGTATTTAACTATCAAGAAAGGATTGAATGATCTTCAAATTAAACTGAATGGCGATCGTGTGGCAGGGACCTTGGATATTGACACACCACCTTCCATCAGTTCCAGAAGCGGTATCATGGCCTGGGAGCAATCCAATACCACTTCAGCTCCTACGGGTACGCACCGTAAAGTGTATCAGATCATGCTAGAGGAATTTGGTCCGATCAAAAGTAGTTTGGAAGGTATTGTGGACGGTCCTTTCAAATCCTTGCAGGAGAAATTGGAAGCTGCAGGAGCACCTTACACTCCGTATCGACTAAAAGACTAAAAATTAGAGATCCGGTTATTCTGATTTCACCTGGAATAACTGGATCCAATTTCCTTCAAGGTCTTTCACGATCATATGCTGATCGGCTAAGTCCAGATCACTTTTTTGCGGTGAAACCACGATTTCCGTTGAGGAGGATTGGAAGTTGTGCTCAGCCTGTTTAAGATCACTATGGGTGAAGGCTAGTTTTCTAAATCCCAAAGGAGATTGCGCTGGTGTCTGCTCGTTGGTAGTGAGTACTTCGGCTGGTTCATAGAGCTCCAGTGCAAAGCCATTTCGTTCCATGATAGCTCTTTTGTTACCTGTCTCGCCGAAGGTTTCCAGATAGTTGAATCCCAGATTGGTTTCATACCAGGCTATGGCTGACTGCAGGTTTTCCACTACAATCATGGATAGCCATGGGGTAAGATTGCCATTAATCCCACCATCAAAAAATTGGATCATGTTACCTTCAGGGTCCCGGATTAAGAAATATTGACTGGGCCAATCAATCGGCAGGTCGGAAGGAGGTAAATCGCCGATACCTGTGACAAACGCTATGTCCTCCTGGTGCTTCAAGTCATCGTATAACTGTTGAATATTTTGAACTCTAAACCCAAGCTTGAAGACGCCTCCCAGGTAGCTGTCCTCAGATGGTAGTAGTTCTGAAGCTTTTAAAGCCCCTCCTTGCTCCAGTATTTCAAGATAGAAATTCCCTTGTCTGAGGAACCCTATCTTCAAGTTGTAATCAGGATATTCTTGAACAGCGTCTTCTAGCTTAAACCCAAGTTTTCCATACCAATCGATACTTGTATTGATATCAGAAACAGAGATAGCGAGGAGCTTAACCTGAAATTCTTGCGCATCATTGGTTTGAGCATTTGCAGCTATTGACAAGGAAAAAAAGATTAGAAGAAGTAACCGTCTATTGTACCTGAATAATGAGGCCATTCTTCAAATTGAGGGGAATGCACTTCCTATCAAAATGGTTGCGATGAAAAGCTGTTTGTAAGAGATAAACGGCAATGAAGCCTCCGTAACTTCTAGATATTGAGGGCTTTAGTTAGTGTTAGATGATGATTGATCCGTATTTCTCTTTTTGGTTGGAGTACCCAAAGTCCATTTCATACCTAATCCAAACATAAGACCACCCAAAGCCCATAGTGGGATGGAGAATAAGACAAATTTCCAGGTTAGTTCTATTTCACTAGTTAACGGAAGAACAATCGTCATGGCCACGTACATGCCTGCTCCCCATATTGCACCTAGCTTGATCCAATTAGTCTTTTTCTTTTCCAAGGGGCGGATATTTTATGGGCTAATCCCAGACATATTTCCATGAGCCATCCGGTTGTCGTTTCCAGACAGTGTGGAAGATCCCTTTATTTTCTTTCATATTGCCTAGCGTATCCGGGTAGGTAAAAACAAAGTCTCCATAGGTGTAGCCCAGGTCTCCTGACTTACTCACTTCCACGAAAGTAGGTTTCCAGGTCAGCGTCTCATTTGGTCTCACGTCCTTTTCATACCAGCCGGCAATGGCTGCTTTTCCTTGAATAACTTTTTTTCCTCTTCGAATGACTCCTTCAGGCGCGGCGAAGTGCTCAAATGCTTTCACCAGCCCATCTTTTTGCGCCATGTCGTTGAAAGCCGATTCGGCATCCCGTATTTCTTGCTCCCATTCTGCTATTTGTTGAGCTGAAGGTTCGGTACTACATCTGCAGAACGCCAGCAGGATTGTACACACAACAAGGAAGCGTCTTTTCATAGTTGAAACCAATTAGTTCCGAGTAATTTACAAATTCTACTTATTGGCCACTCGGCCCATCTCTGCCAGGACACTATCTACCGGCTCCCATAATTCCAATTTGTTTCCTTCCGGGTCAAGTACATGCACAAACTTGCCGTAGGGGTAGGACACGATATCACCAAGTATCGTAGCACCATTTACTTGAAGTTTTCTGACCATTCCTTCGATATTTTGCACTCGGTAGTTGATCATGAACTGCTTTTCCGATGGAGCGAAGTAGCTGGTCGTGTCGGGGAAGGCATCCCAATTGAGGAAATTAGCTTCTTCCGGGTTGTTGGCATTTCGAAATTCGAATGGAGCTCCAAAGTCATCCACCTTCATTCCCAGGTTTTCAGCGTACCACTGTTGTACAGCATTGCGGTCTTTGGCTTTGAAAAATATACCTCCAATGCCGGTAACTCTCGGGATGGTATCTACGGCCATGGTTGATGCTGATTGTTGACCCTCAGCGACGGTCTCCTGTTCTGCAGGAGCATTGCAGCTTATCGCTATGCAAGCCAGCGCCCAAAGGCTACTCTTGATTGTATTTTTCATGTCTATCTATGTTGATCAAAGTATATCATGTTGCCATCAGGATCTTTTACCATGAAGTTGGCGGGACCTGTGGTACTTTCGTCTGCTTCACTTTCCAGAGCGATCCCTTTTGACTTCATCTCTTTTTGGATAGCTCTCACGTCATCAAATGGATTGACCTCACCTGCACTTTGGTCCCAACCGGGGTTGAAAGTGAGAATATTACCCTCGAACATCCCTTGGAAGATACCAATAAGCGTTTCTTCGTTTTTGAGGATGTAATAATGCTGCTCATCAGATCCAGCAAATACTTCAAAGCCTAGATGCTCATAAAATGCCTTGGATTTGCCTAGATCCTTTACACTAAGGCTTACTGAAAATGCTCCTAATTTCATATGTATCAATTTTTATAGTTTACTAATTCCTTTATGGGTAATGCCACTTCTAGTTCAAAATGGGTCCAGTCGGTGGCCTTTTCTTTGTTCAAAAATTTCTCAAATGCCAGTAGATGATTGGGCTCAAAACCACTGCTGAGCAGCCAGTCGGTGTAGAGATAATGCAAGGCCTTGACTACTGCTTCAATGTCTCCCCGGATTTCCATGGTTGCATATTGGCTTTCTGGTATAGCCCTTTCTTTGATGACAGGGTGCTCGAAACTGAATTGATCAGGTAAGCTGATTGCCACGATATAGCGGTACTTGTCCTTGGGTGTAATGGTGACATCATCTGGTGACATACCCATGAGTTGCCCACTGTCGAATACTCCTTCAGTCTTGGCCCATTCGATTAATTGCTTCAACGCATTCAACGATCTACCTTCTTCGAAAGAGTTGTTGACCTGGATATAGGCCAGCTTCTTGAACTCATATTTTTTTATTTCGATATGGTACTGTTCATCAGTCACGGGGTGAAGGTAGGAGGAGATATCGTGAAGCTGTTTGCGAATCTTGCTATCCTCAGGAAGCCCTTCATTTCTGTAAGTACTCGGTGATGAATTGGTGTATTGCTTAAACGCTCTGGAGAAAGTCGCCACGGAGGAGAAGCCCAGGTTAGTGGCGATTTGGCTCACTCCCTTTTGGGTGTAAGAGAGCTGCTGACAAGCCTTTTCCAGCTTTGCTCTATTGATATATTCGGCGGTTGTCTCGTTGAGTATTCCGGTGAAAATGCGATGAAAGTGATAGGAGGAAAAGTGTGCGGCTCGAGCAATGTCTTCCAGAACTATCTTTTCGGATAGATGTCGGTCAACATAGTCGAGTGCTAGATTGATTCTGGATAAATAAATATCCCTGCTGGTGTCATTCACGAATGAAAAAATTGATGACTGTTAAAAAAATGATGGTAGTGAAGGTAAGAATCTATTGCTTGGCAGCGGTAATGAGGCCTACGATATTGTCCTCAAGATCTTGAAACCATGCGAATCGTCTTCCGTCTGGAAGGGTGATGGGATCGACTCTTCTTTTGCCTCCATGGGCTACTATTTTTCCCAGATCACCTTCGAGATCATCTGTTTCAATGTAGATAGTCACGTATTGTTGAGGGTCTTCAGGCCCCAGTTTATTGATATGTCCTGGAATGCCCTGATCTCCACCAGTCTGTATGGGAGCGGTGTTACCATGGGGCGAAATGTCCCATCCAAATGTCTTTTGATAGAAATCGACAGTTTCAGGGAGCCGGCTGCAGCCGATTTCGAAGTGTACTATAGGTCTCTTCATAGGTTGTGTTTCTTATGAAGTTAAGTAATTCAAGGAATGATCAAAAGGGTATAGGGGTAGTTGCTGTTCCGCTGTTTTATATATTACCACCAATAACCTAAATCATGAAGATTCTTGTCAATTGGGTTATTTTATTGCTAATAGCAGTATCGTGTATCGATATTGTTCTGGAGGATAATACTATCCTGACCACTGAGGAGTTGGTGTACGTCAGTGCTGAGCGTGCTTTCTTGAGGGGTAGATTACATAGCCTGGCGGAGCCCGGAGAAGTACTGGGTTTTGAAATTTCTGAAGATGCCGATTTTACGAATCCAATTGCTGTCAGTACCAATACTTCAGTAGCGCTTGGTGCCTACATCATTAGATTTAATCAGCTAACTGCCAGCACCGACTACCATGGGAGGGCTTATGTGGTAACTGGCGACAAGGTTACCTATGGGAAAGCAATCTCATTTCGCACCTTGGCATCAGATCTCACAGAATTTTATCCAAAGGATGCTAAGATTGGAGATATCGTAACCATCATTGGGGCCAATTTCTTCGAGAATACGCGGGTCTTTTTTGGCGATCAGGAGGCCGAGATTTTGAATATAAGTTTGGAATATAGGATCACCACAGTGGTGCCTGATATTGGTGATCAGTCCATAGTGGATTTACGTGTCGTCACAGGAGAGGAGGAACTGACTTTTGAGGATCAATTTGAATATCACATAGGTGTCTGGCAGAAAGAAGGAGAGTTTCCGGAAAGAATGCAACTCACGACTCCTGTGATCATTGAAGAAGATGAGGATGTCATCCTCGGTTTTGGAGACCTTTTTTTAAGGAAAAGTTTCAACGAGCGGTTTTGGCGTATCAATAAATCCACTCTCTCTTTTACAGAAATCGCTCCACCTGAGGGAGCAGCTCCTGTGAGTGAGCCTATCCTCTTTGGAAATGGTTACTGCGGGGGTAAATTGGAATTTCTGAAACACCCAACTCTAAATTCGTTTGAATCCTGGTACTGGGATGGGTCCAATTGGAATTCTAATGGATTGGTGCCATTTGATTTGAGGGCTGCAATAGCATTAGAATCAAATGAAGAGTTTTTCATAGTAGGAGGTGGCTTGCAACAGGGACCAGAGATCGTGCCAAGCCACGCCATTTATAGAGGAGATTTACAACTTAACAATTGGCAACAGGAAGGGAGAAATACACAAGTGGATGCCACTTCAAGACTTGCGCACTTCGTTTATGAAGGCGATCTAATTGCTCAGATTGATTCTGTAAATTTCTTTAGATACAACGCTCAGGAAAATTTGTGGAGTCATGAGTTCAGGAGTCCCATTGAAATAGGCGAGTTAAGTATAGCAGCCGTTATCGATGGTATTGCCTACGTGGGATTGGGAAGAGAGAACAAAGAAATCCTTGCGTATAACCTCGAGACTAAAGAGATTAAGAGAAAGAACTTTTTCGTTGGTTCTATAGCTGAAAGGAATGTGGCCCATTGGACGCACAATGGAAAGCTATATGTGATTAGGACTACCTTCCGAGGACTTAATGCGGTAAGAGGATTGCCCATGGAGATTTGGTCTTTCAATCCTACTCAGCTTAAATAGTCATTTTCAATATTTAGAAAGCACCTCGCCTTTTCTTTAATGGAAGCGCCTTCTCTTTTGTAAAAGCTTATGGCCTTTTCATTGTCAATTGGTGTTTGCCATTGAACTTCTTTACAACCTAATGCGATGGCTTCTTTCTTGACCTTTTCCAGCAGTTTTTGGCCAATACCCATATTTCGATATGCGTCATCTAGATAAAGACAGTCCATATACAAATAGAATGCTGCATCCCATGTACTGAACTGTCTTACAAAGGTGGTGTAACCTATGAGTTTTTGACCTTGGGCTGCCACCATAGCTTTTAGCGAGGAAGAAGCTATGAATAGTGCCTTATTTAGGGCGTCAATCTTACCTTCTTCGGAATATGCTACTCCCTCGAAATTTGCATGTCGTTTACATAGTGTCACTAACTGTTCCAGGTCCTCTTGCCTTGCCGGCCGAATTTCATAACTCATATATGCGCTTTGGAGGTAAAACCCTCAAAAACAGGCTTCATGAAGCTTCTTTCATAGCTAATAATACAGCCATTGTTCTTAGCTTCTTGGAGCACTGCTTGACACTCCTCGCTTACTTCCAGTCGCTTTCTATAATGTTCATAATCCGCCAGGGAAGGGAATGAGAATGAAGTGTAGGCGATATTGTTAGCACCTTCGTGAGGGAGTAGATAGCCGTGATGAATACCTCCCATTTTATTGATCAAGTCGATCCATTTTTTTCCGTACTGTTCGAACTCCTGGACCTTGTTCGGATCGATTTGATATTTGAGAAAGCAAGTAACCATTAGCAAGCACACTCTATTTTAGTCCCTGCTGTCGGTCTCGCACCTTCCGTCTGGTAGCCGTCTCGCTTCCACCAATCAAGCCCACCGATTAACTCTCGGACATTGAAGCCAAGCTTAGCCATTTTCAATGAGCCTTTAGTGGACCCATTGCAGCCGATACCGTCACAGTAGCAGATATAAATGGCATTCTTGTCTAAGGAGGCCGTTGTAGTAACATCCATCGTTCGGTGAGGGAAGCTTATCGCGCTGGGAATGTGCTCTTCCTCATAGGCAAAGGCCTTCCGAGTGTCAATTACGACAACTTTTGGATCTTCCTCCAGCTTTTCAGCTAAGTCTGCCGAATCCCACTGAAAGCTAAGTCGGTCTTCGTAGTGTTTGATTTGTTCCGTCATATTTTCTTTTTCGACAAAAGTGAGGACTAACATCTAATGTCAATCAAATACATAGATGAATATGCTTGGATGTATCGTTGAAGATTTTTCAATTTCATTTCCTTCAGAATTTTCTAGCTTGAGGTCATGGATATAAAGTATTTGAGGTTGGTGAAAGCCATTGTGGAGGAAGGTAATATTTCTAAATCGGCTGACAGATTGTTTTTGACCAAGTCAGCACTCAGCCATCAACTACGGGATTTTGAGGAGCGAATAGGCGTAAAGGTTTTTATCCGTTCCCGCAACGATTGGCAGTTGACTTCAGAAGGACAGGAAGTGTATGAAATCGCCAAAGAAGTATTGACACGGATTGATCAGGGTATAGAAAAAATCACAAAAGTTCAATCTGGTTCCAGAGGGACCATCAAGGTTCGTACGGAGTGCTATTCCTTCTATAGATGCCTACCTGCTTTCATGCAGAAAATGAATGCATTATATCCGGAAATCGAAATAGCGCTGAAATTGGAACAAAACCAGCCATTGATTTCCCAACTGCTTTCAAAAGAATTGGATATCTGCATTGTGACCAATCCCTCATTCAATGATCAAATACTCACGTACGAGTTGTTTGAGGACGAGCTGATGGCTTTGATTCATGAGGAACACTCACTTTCAAATAAAGATTACCTAGAACCTTCGGATTTTATAGATCAGGAACTATTGATCCACTCCTTGCCAATGGAGACGGTTTCAGTATATCAGTATTTCCTAAAACCTAATAGGGTAGAACCTCGGAAAGTAACAGCTATTCCTATGACAGAAGTGACCTTGGAGTTGCTCAATACCAATATGGGTATTGCTTGTTATCCAAAATGGGCACTACAATCATTTAGACTGTCAAGTGCCCTCAAGTTCAAATCATTAGGTAGCAACGGACTGAAAAGGAGGCACTTTTTGGCTATTCGAGCAGAAGATGCTCACAAACAATATATCCAGGATTTTGTGACCAATATTCAGGAGGAGGAGTGGGGCTGATGAAAATAGGTGCTTCTTCTGGCTATTGACAATTTCAGTCTGGAGAATACCAAAATGGCACTCTGGCGTGGCTTTTAGAAACAGCAGTGGAATCTGATGCTTTGATGTAGTTTCTTTTGATGAGTATAATATTCTCTCCCGGCACGAAATAATCAGAAGAAATTACCGTCTGGATTCCTTTCTGGTTTTTAGCAGGGTGTTCAGCGAAATAATACTTTAAATCCGTGTGCACTGAGTCGTTGATAGAGACCTCATAAAATGCGCTGAGGCAAGACATTAATCGATCAATATCCTCTTCTTCAAAATTTTCACTGCTGATATTCAATCCTTTATCGAACCTGAATTTTAGGTTTGAGTTGAGGCCATCATTTTTGAGGGGGGTGAAATCGGGACAATTGCTTTGAATACGGGTATTTTCATTTACATCGTATCTGATGAAGAGGGAGATGAAGTCTCCATCAATAAATTTGGAATGAATACTCACCTTTTCAACATAATCATCCTCATCTCTTAGGTCATCGTAGTAATTATTTGAAAAAAGAAGGTCAGTATCGGTATTAGGGTAATAGATGTGTTGATCGAAACTGATGAGGCTTGAGGAAAGCACAACGGCCAGAAAGAGAGATAGTAATATTCTAATCCTATTCTTAGAGTACTTGCTGATCAGGTTGTAGTAGATACTCCTGGAAATAAAGCTTAAAGTGATAGCACTGTAAAACCGATATATGGGGTAATAAAGCCTACTTATTCTTTTAAACTTTTTGAAAAAGCCTAATGTGAAGTAGTCGACTAAATACATGATTCCTGTCAGTAGAATGAACAGAAAAATGGGAATCCAGATATACTTTAACCAATCCAGGCTTTCGCCTCCAAATTCTACTATTGTCACCAATAATCCACTGAATAGCGCAAGAAACAAAAAATAGAGGCCGAACGAGAAGATCATGAAAATGATCAAAAAGGAAACAGAGAAGATGACACTACATAATTCATCCAGAATGATCACCAGGCGATCCAGGCCTATGAGTTTTTTCTTGAGTTTCTCCTGGAATAGATCTGAGTAATTGAGTTTATCATAGTCGATCGTCGGCTGTACTGACCGTAAACCGATAGTACCGATCCAAAACCCCCGTAGAAGCAAGTGAATGATCAGAAATGCCGTTAATGCGATGATGGAGGCTTGTATCAAACCCATTATGAAAATGAGCATTATGGCGAACCCATGGACATTATGACCTAAATCGAAGATAATCTCCCCAAAGGCCTCCTGTGCACCAATGAGCAGAAATATGGTAAAGGCTGATACCAGTAGTTCTAGTTGCCAGCTTTCCCGCTCCAGCTTCTTCAGCCATTGATTAACCTGTTCCTGTGATCTTTCTTTCATTCGAGGTATATAGCTCAATACTGAAGGGAAAAATAGTCTTTTTGAATGAAGATCGATTCCAATTTGACATGTGGGAATTCCATCCATCATTTAAATGGTATTCAATAACTCGATTTTTAGTCTGGGAAGTGGGGTAGTTTACCGAAGAGGGCTTAGGAAAGATTGGATGCAATCTTCTTATTTAGAAAGTTCAATACTTCTTCCATTGTGTGCGTGTGTTCTTTATCTACCTCGAAATAATTCAGTCTACTAACTTCACACAATTCTTTGAGGCGGAGATGCTCTTCGATAAAGTCACTAGCAGATCGATTTTCTGGATATTTCCTATGTTCAACGACGTTTCTGTGTGGGAGAATTAGCTTTTCGAAATTCTTTCTGACGTA
>CAZZHO010000082.1:0-14585 GCA_964653795.1 uncultured Roseivirgaceae bacterium
TCTTTGGTCACAGCAACTAGTGTTTCATCGTGCCCGGGGACACTGTTGTTCTCTTTCGATCTTGCTTTTCCTTTGGCTTTTACATCAGAGAACTCTGAAATAATCTTCTGTTCCAGGGCTTTCATATCCGTAGAGCCGACTGCCACAATAGCCATTAATTCCGGTCTGTACCACTCTTCGTAAAATCTCTTAATATTCTCATAGGTGCTTCCTTCTATGCTGCCCTTGGTTCCAATTGGAAGCCTCTTCGCATACCTGGAATTCTGGAACAAGACAGGAAAGTATTGATCACGCATTCTTTGCTGGGCACCTTGCCCCAAGCGCCACTCTTCCAATACAACGCCTCTCTCTTTTTCTACCTCTTCAGGGTCGAGGGTTATCCTTGAAGCCCAGTCTTTCAACACTAGAAGTCCTTTGTCAATAAGTGTATCATCGGTAGTTGGGATCGGTAGGATATAAACAGTTTCCTCGAAGCTAGTATAGGCGTTGAGGTCAGCTCCAAATTGCAATCCAATAGACTGTAGAAAATCGATGAGATCATTCTTTTCAAAGTTTTCTGTCCCGTTGAAGGCCATATGCTCCATGAAGTGGGCCATTCCCAGCTGATTTTCATCTTCCTGCATAGAGCCGGCGTTCACTACCAATCGAAGCTCTAGTTTTTCTTCTGGGTAGTTATTTTCTCGCAGAAAATATGACATGCCATTGTCAAGTTTTCCGGTGATGACCTTAGAGTCGAGAGGAATTTCTTCTGTTTGTCCGAATGATTCGATTGATAGCAGAAGGAGGAAAAAGGATAAAAACTTAGAAATGAAGTTGATAGGATTTTTAGCGAGCATAATCTGTGCTATACGGGTTCTGTTCAAAAATAGTGAAGGCCTAGTGACAGTAAGGTCAAATATGATGAATGGTGGTTAGGAGGGATCTTTGAAGATCTTCTTCATTAAGCGAGTAGCAAATACAAAGTCGTTCAACTCCTGAATAGTAGAATCAGTGATTTCATCGCTGCTCCCTTCCCAGACCTTTCGCCCTTGGAATAGAAACATGACCTTATCCCCAATCTCGATTACAGAGTTCATGTCATGAGTTACCACAACAGTGGTAATATCATATTCGTCAGTAATGTCTTTTATGAGGTTGTCTATGGTGATAGATGTCTGAGGATCCAGTCCGGAGTTGGGTTCATCACAAAATAGGTATTTAGGGTTGTTCACTATGGCCCTGGCAATGCCCACTCTTTTCTTCATACCACCACTTATCTCTGATGGCATCTTTTTATTAACCCCAGAAAGTTCGACCCTTTCTAGGCAAAAGTTGACCCTGTCCAATTTCTCGTCCTCAGGCATGGTGGTCAGCACATTGAGAGGAAACATGATGTTCTCTTCAACATTTTTACTGTCGAAAAGGGCTCCTCCTTGAAACAACATGCCGATTTCTCTACGGATTTCGGTCTTAGCTTCCAGATCACCATGGGTAAAATCTCGGTTGTCGAAGTAAACAGTCCCTTCATCAGGCTGTACAAGCCCCACAATGTTCTTCAATAAAACACTTTTACCCGTTCCACTTGCACCTATGATAAGGTTCGTTTTGCCGCGCTCGAAAGTGCCGTCAATATCGATCAATACCTGTTTATCCTTAAAGGATTTATTTATGCCTTTGACTTCTATCATATTCCTAAGAATTCTGCAAGCATAGTGGCCAGGACATAATCAGCTACCAGGATCCCAATACAACTATTGTTTACAGCATTGGTAGAGGCGATACCTACTTCAAGAGCACCTCCTCTGATTTTGAAGCCTTTGAAAGCCGATAGAGAGGAGACGACAAAGGCAAATGTGTAGGCCTTTATTAGTGCGAAGTAGATACTGAAAGGGACGAAATTCAATCTGATACCTTGCACATACTCCGTTGGTGTGATGACATTGGTAATGTATCCGCCGCCGATGGTGAGAAACATGGAAATAATCACCAACATAGGAAACATGATCATCGAGGCAGCGATCTTCGGAAGTACCAGGTAGGAGGTGGCGTTAATACCCATCACTTCCAGTGCGTCTACCTGCTCCGTAATTCTCATGGTACCTAGTTCACTGGCAATATTAGATCCTACTTTTCCGGCGAACACCAAGGCAATGATGGTAGGACTCAACTCCAATAGCGTCATATCTCTTACCACATTAGCTACGATGAAATCAGGGATGAATGGACTGACGAGATTTTCAGAAACCTGAAGTGTGGTCACAGCTCCCATAAATAGGGAAATCACTGTTACGATGAAAATGGATTTGTATCCAACTTTCATGCACTCATCGATGATCAATTTGAAATAGGTTTGAAAGCTTTCCATTCTTTTGAAAAGCTCCCCGATAAACAAGAGATAAGCTCCTATGCTCTTCATAAATCGTAGGATAGAGAATATTGAATGTCCAAACTAAGGCATTCTTTTTAACACACCTGAGAATACCTCCTTAACTTTGAATTCTAATCGAATATTATGTCAGATAAACTGATAGTTGTTACAGGCGGTACGAAAGGTATCGGTAGGGCTACTGTAGAAAGGTTTGCAATGGAGGGATACTCCGTCGCTACCTGCGCGAGGGACGGAGATGCTGTTGATGCGCTAAAATCAGAGTTAGAGGCCAAATACGACACTAAAATACACGGCTGCCAAGCAGATCTTTCCAGTCGTGATTCTTTGAATGAGTTTATTGATTTTGTCAGGCTGCTGAAGAAGGAGCTATATGTGCTAGTTAACAATACCGGGCAGTTTTTGCCGGGAACCATACAATCTGAAGAAGATGGGGTGTTAGAGAAACTGATGGAGACCAATGTCTATTCTGCTTTTCATTTGACAAGGGCTTTACTACCTAAACTCAAGCAAAATCCTGGTAGCTATATTTTCAATATATGTTCTATCGCTAGCTTGGACGTGTATCCTCCTGGAGCTTCCTACACCATTTCGAAGTTCGCATTGCAGGGGTTGACAAAGTATCTGCGATATGAGCTTTTGGAAGATGATATTCGGGTATCATCTGTACTTCCAGGCGGCACCTATACTGCTTCTTGGGAAGATAGCGGTATAGAGCCAGAGCGACTGATGAAAGCAGAGGATATTGCGGGAGCAATATGGGATGCCTATCAGCTGAGTCCGCAGACGGTAGTAGAGGAGATTATTTTAAGACCTCAAAAAGGAGATTTATAGCAGGAGTGCGCTTGTTTGTTGTGGGCTAGGGATAGAGCGGTTTGTTTGAGCCTGTAAGGCGAGTAGCCGAAAGCCCGACCTGAAAGGTAGCCCCCGAATAATAGCCTTAATTTTAGTGTAGTGATGGACAAACTAAGTAGAGCCCATTGCAGTTTTATTCCAAGTTAACATAGACTCATGGATTCACAGCTAGCTGTAAGCAGCACCAAAAAATATTGCGAAAGCTTAACTCAATATAAAAGACGTCCTACCAGGGAGGTGATGGTCGGTTCGGTTGGAATTGGTGGTCATAACCCAATAAGGCTGCAGTCCATGACCACAGTGGATACCATGGATACTCAGGGTTCGATCGAGCAGAGCATAAGGATGATTGAAGCTGGTTGCGAATTGGTTCGTATCACCGCTCCCAGTTTGAAGGAGGCTCAAAACCTGGAGAACATCAAGAAAGGGTTGAGGGAGCGTGGCTACGATACGCCTCTAGTTGCGGATATTCACTTCACCCCGAATGCGGCTGAGCTAGCGGCGAAGATCGTGGAGAAGGTACGTGTCAATCCCGGTAACTACGCGGACAAAAAGAAGTTTGAGGAGATTGAGTATACGGACGATAGTTACCAGGCAGAGCTAGATAGGATCAGAGAAAAGTTTACACCTCTGGTGAACATCTGCAAAGAGCATGGTACTGCAATGAGGATAGGCACCAATCACGGTTCACTCTCGGATAGGATCATGAGCCGCTACGGAGATACCCCAATGGGTATGGTAGAATCCGCTCTGGAGTTCCTCAGAATCTGCGAAGATTTGAACTATTACGATATCGTGATTTCTATGAAATCCAGCAATCCGCAGGTCATGGTTCAAGCCTATAGATTGTTGGTCAACAGGCTTGATGCGGAAGGTCTCCAGCCTTATCCTTTACACCTGGGCGTGACGGAAGCAGGGGAGGCAGAAGACGGTAGGATCAAGTCAGCTGTTGGTATTGGCACCTTGCTCGAAGATGGACTAGGAGATACGGTCAGGGTCTCGCTGACAGAAGAGCCAGAAGCTGAAATTCCGGTGGCGGATGTGCTGGTGAAGAAGGTTGGAAACAGGGGCAATCATAAGCCAATCCTGGCCGGGGCGGAGGGGCAAGTTGATCCTTTCGAATATCGAAAAAGAAAGTCCAAAGAGGTATCGAACATAGGAGGGGAGAACGTACCACGGGTCTTAGCAGACCTGAGTAAATCGGAGATCAAAGAGATGAAAGACTTGAAGTCTGTTGGTCATTTCTATCTGCCGGAATTGGACAAGTGGAGTATGAATGATTTCGGTGTTGACTATGTCTACTCAGGGTCAAAGGCGATTCCTTTTATGTTACCAAATGGACTAAAAGAGGTCTTAGATTTCGACGTGTGGAGTTTTGTTGAAGATAAGTTAAACAAAATACCATTGTTTACTTTAAATCAGATAGATAGTGTGTCTCAGTTTCATCAAAACTTGAATTTTTTAAGACTAAAAACAGACGAAATTGACCATATTCCTGCTCTAGTGGCCAATGGAAGCTGGGTATTGATATTGCGGTCAGACAATACTCATGCGATGGCAGATATGAGGTCTGCATTGACGAAGCTCATGGAAAGAGAAGTAGAAACTCCGGTCATTTTTCAGAGAGATTATTTACCCATGTCGGATGATGAATTGATGATCTATAGCTCCACGGATTTTGGTGGATTACTGATTGATGGCTTGGGTGATGGGTTGATGATTGGAGCTAGCGAACATGAGCGTTTGATGTCAAACGAATTGAAGAAATTCAACGAGGCTTGCTTCGGTATTTTACAAGCTTCTCGAACACGAATAACCAAGACTGAATACATCTCTTGTCCCTCTTGTGGCAGGACGCTTTTTGATCTTCAAGAGACCACTGCCATGATCAGAAAAAGGACTGATCACCTGAAAGGAGTGAAGATCGGAATCATGGGATGTATCGTAAATGGACCTGGTGAAATGGCGGATGCGGACTATGGCTATGTGGGTTCTGGAAAAGGAAAGATAACATTATACAAGGGTAAGGAAGTTGTAAAGAGAGCGGTGCCAAGTGAGCACGCCTTAGATGAGTTAATCGAACTAATAAAAGATGACGGTGCCTGGGTAGAACCTGAGGTCGCCTTGAGTTGATATGGAAGAGAATTCAAAGACAGTTTGGGAGCAAAGGGAGAAGGCAGAAGAGACCAAAAAAGGTATTGGATATTACTTTGGCTTTGGCGAGGTACTGACGTATTTCTTTAGAAAGAAGGACCCGAATAGGCCTACCAATTTTAATATTAAGATGATGCATGGGATTAATAAGATCAGCATCATCATGTTTCTGATCTGTGTGATCATTATCATAATGAGGAGGCTTTTTTAGTCACTCACTCCTCAATACATCCACTGGGTTTTTTGCATTGGTGATTACTTGAGTGCAGATAGCAGTTATGGCGATGATACCTGTAATCATCAAAGTGATGCCAAATACCTGGTAAGGCATGGTGATATGATAAGCATATTCGTCCAGCCACGTTTTCATCGTATACCATATCAATGGTGCTGAAAGGAAGCCGCCGATTAAAATAGGGGTTAAGTATTCTTTGCTGACCATGGTGGCCAAGAGTTGTTGATTCGCACCAATTACTCTCCTTACAGCCATTTCTTTACTTCTCGTTTTCAGTATATACCCTAACACGCCGAATAGACCGAGTACGGCGATCATGATAGCCAGGATACTGAAACTTCGGATCAAGGTCATCTGGGTCTGTTCAGCACGGTAAAGCCTATCCCATTCCATGTCCAGAAAGGTGGTTTCAAAGGGACTTTCCGGATAGTGTGTTTGCCAGTAATTTTCAATATGGGAGATCGTGCTTTGAAATTGACCAGCTTCTATTTTGACCAGGCAGTGCCTTAGCCAAATGGGCTCAATGGTCATGACCACTGGATCTACGGAAGCTCTTAAGCTTTCCTGGTGATAGTCTTTCAATACTCCAGCGATTTGCCCACCTCGAAGTTCATAGAACGGATTCCATGGTTTTACCTTTTGGCCAATGGCATCTTGAGGGTTATCCCATCCCATCTGTTTTGCAGCGGTTTCATTGATGACATAATCCCGAGGTTGTTGCTTGAAATATTCCATGATGCCATCGAATGAGGTACCCACCGGTGGTATTGCCACCACTGGCTTATAAGTAAGCCAACTTCCGGCGGCCATTTCAAGTCCCAGAAGGTTATAAAAATCCTCATCCACTATTTGAATATCCATCCCGACACCCTCATTATCTTTTTGATGTGGCTTATTCAAAGCGACGCCATCCTTTACGGCTCTGGCTGGAAGTTCCATAATAGCTGATACGTTCTCTACGCCGGGTATCCTAAGCAATTCTGATTTGATAGTAGCTATCTGTCTTTTACTTTCATCCGGGATCTCTTCAATGACCAGCACATTGTCCTTTTCGAATCCTAAGTTCTTATTTTGGAGAAAAACGAACTGCTTCTGGATGATGAATAAGCATGATATTAAGGCACTTGCCATGGCGAACTGAATGCCTAGTAATACTTTTTTCATAACCGACCGACTGCCCAAGCCAGTATTGCTTTTTAAGGCAATGAGAGGAGGAAGGTTACTCAATATTCGGCTGGGATATAATGAGCTTAGCAATGGAATAGTAATCAAAAGAGACACTCCGAAAAGGGCGAGCTTAATTGGATCTACCATGATGCTCTCAATATCCAAGGACCGCTCAATTGGACTTTTGGCTATGAAGAATATTAAAAATGCCAATGACAAAGCGCCAAGGGTGATGATGAATGCTTCAAATAGAAAGTATTTAAAGGTTTGACTTTTGGATCCGCCGAGAACCTTTCTCATACCCACTTCTTTCGTTCTGCTTAGCGATTGCAAAGTGTTAAGGTTTGCAAAGTTGATGACAGCTATTCCAAGAATGAGGATTCCCACAAATCCGAATATTATGATGTAACTCATTCTACTGTTTTGGGTGATTTCCCTGGATAAGTGTGAGGTCAGATGAATGTCAGCAATGGGCTGAAGATTTAGTTTCTCAATAGGATCGCTCTCTGTTCTAGCCGTTACAAAGTCTCTCAACTTATCTTCTACATCCTTTGCCTTGGCATCATCATGAAGTTTGATGTAGGTGTAAGCCCAGCCTGTTCGATTAGATGATTGATTAATGGTGGTGAGAAAATTAATGGGTAAGTGACTGTTTGATGGCATATCGACGATAATGGCTTTTACCTCAAATCGCTCAGCCATACCGTCAGCTCGGTAGGTAATGAATTCCTTGCCGAGTGCCTCTTGGTCCGCGAAATATCTTTTGGCTATTGATTCGGTGAGAATGGCACTATTCGGCTGGTTTAAAGCGTCCTCTTCTCCTTCCAGAAATTCAAAGTCAAAGATTTTGGTGACTGATGCGTCTACAGAGTAGGCAAATTCTTCTCTGTATACTTTATCACCAACCTTAACATTTCGAGGCCAGAAATCCTGGAACCGGGCGAAGCTCTCAATTTGAGGAAAGACATCCGCCATCTCATTAATCCAATCTACAGGCACCCTTGCCCAGTGTCCACCTACAGGTTCAGTCTCATCTTCTTGATAAGTGATCCGGAATATTTTGTCGTGATTATCATGGTACTTGTCAAAGCTCAGCTCGTGATTAACATAGGTGAAAATGAATAACACGCATAAAAGACTAGTAGAGAGCCCAAACAAGTTGATGAAAGAGAAAAGAGGCCGCTTAACCAGTGACCTGAAAATGGTGAGAAATAAGTTGTAGTGGATGCCTGTTGGTCTGTTACGCATTTGTTGTTGAGTTAATGACAATCTGATTAATCCCGACGCTTCTTTTAGGATGATCCATAGTCGCGTGAAAAGGGGAAGTCTCTTTGTTTCGTAGAGTAGTTGCTGGAGATCTCCTTCTATGATGTGTTGATCTCGCTCCGACGCGAGCAGTCGAATGATCCATTTAAATAGTTTTGGTACGTCTTGGTTCATTTCAATCCGGGAATGAGATTGTACCAGTTACTTCTTAATTCATATGAAGTCTTTAGCGCTTCTTTACCTAGGCTGGTAATCTTGTAGAATCGTTTTCTTCTACCTCCACGATCTTGAGTGGCACCACCCTCATGTGATTGTACAAAGTCTTTCTCCTCTAGTCTGTTTAACGCGGAATGCAATGCTCCGATGCTAGGGTTTCTATTCGCAGTTTTTTTCAGTTCATCTCTGATGGACATGCTGTAAGCGTCATCATCAAGTGCACCTACGATGAGTAAAACCAGCTCTTCAAATTCACCTAATTGCGTCCTTTTCATTTGACAAACATACATATTTGTCCTAATTGTATAACAAATACCAGTGCCCTTTAATAAAGTTTAACAAGGGTATTCGCTTAGGAATGTGCTTGAATGGCTTTCAGGGCCTCTATTTGATGGAGTTTAGGGTTTGTGGCTGAATTGATGGACTTGATCAGCTTTCCTTCTTTAGAAAAGATAAAGGTTACCCTGCCTGGCAGCAGGCCGAAAAGGTTTCTTGGAACTCCAAATGCTTTTTCTGCTTGACGTTTGGGGTCACTCAGTAGGTCGAAATTTAGATTAAGTCTGGCAGCAAACTTTTGATGGCTGGCTACACTGTCACCACTAATACCAAAGACACGCGCTCCTTCTTTCTCAAAATCATCATAATTGTCACGGAACTCACATGCTTCCTTTGTACAGCCTGGAGTATTGTCTTTCGGATAGAAATAGATGACAAGGTATTGCCCCAGAAAGTCGAGCAATCGAAGTTTAGTCCCTTCGATGTTTTTCAAGGTAAGGTCTGGTAATGAATCTCCGGTCTTTAGCATTTTATCTCCTTTCAGCTATGTAACTCTGGTGTTAGCTATTGGTTCAAAGCAAAAGCGGTGTATTCACTTTCTTCCTACTTGTACTTTTTTGAAATGGAGGTTAGCAAATTCCTTGCTATGTGTTTTGCCTTATCTACCTTCTAGAGCTTCAGCGATTTTATCAAGATAGGAAGCAAGATCATATCCGTGATCAAAGCAAAGAACAGGCTGCTACTCAAAAACAAGCCTAAATAGAAGGTGGCGCCAAAGCTTGAGGCCATCATGATGGCGAAACCTGCGATAAGGATGAGGGAGGTATTGAATATGCCTATCCCAGCTGAGTTCATTGTTGCTTGAATTCTTTCATCCACCGATCCGCTTGTTCGCTTGTAAGTTGTCAGGAAATGTATAGTGTCGTCCACCACGATACCGAAAGTCAAAGCGAAAATGATGGATGTGGAAAACTGAATTGGGATATCAGCTAAATAGATAATGTTACCTACCATGAGCAGGGGTAGCAAGTTTGGAACCAGAGATACCAGTGCCAGCTTAATTGATTTGAAATAGATAGCCATGAAAACAGCAACCAGACCTATGGCCATTAGTATGCTTTGTAACATGTAAGCGGCCAGGAGCTCATTACTTTTATCAATAAGATAATTGGTACCTGTAAGCCGAAAACCTAAAAGCTTTGTGTCCACATTGGATTGAAGGTAGGAGAGAAGCTCTTCGTTTTTTGCGACCGTGGCCTTAGAACCAATCTCTGGAATAAGTCCTGTTATTCTAAGACTATTTTTTTCGTTTGAAACTAACCTGAACCCTTGTCTTCTTAATATTTGCCTTGCCAGGGTAAAAGATCGATTCATCTTATCAGGAATTGAAAGGTTTCCAAACTGGACGAAATTCGCATACTTTAATATTTCTGAGGGTGATCTTAACTCCGATAAGGAGAATTCTGACTTTAAGTATTGGCAGATTTCGTCCACCTCTTTCATTACATCCGGTGACCAGACGCTTCCGCTGCTATCTTTTAAAAAGACCGCTATTTCCCAAGGTTTTGATCCTCCCAACTCCTTGTCTCCAAAATCAAAACTCTGGCGAGTAGTGGAGGTAACAGGTAAGTCTTTGAGGAGATAAGCGTCACTTTCTAATTGGAATGAGCCAAATAGGCAAAATGTGAATATTACTAGAAAGACTCCATATATGGGCTTTCTGGCTTTCCAGATACTTTGAAAAAACTGTGGCCTCCAGTTGCTTTTACGGATAGTTGCTTCCGATATAAATGGTACTAGTAAGTAGGTGACAATGAAAGCGATAAAAGTGCCCATTCCGCACAAAAAGCCTAATTCAGAAATGGGTATGACTGGTATCCATAAAAGACTCAAAAAACCAATTCCTGTGGTGATAGAAGTAAGTAGGGTGGGTTTTAGTACTTTTTGGATTGCCGCTTCTCTGTTCTTTGCCGACTTCAATGCAGAGAGGTAGTGCACACCATCTGAGGAAGCGACAAAAAGCATCAAAGGAGGAATCAGGGAAGTCATGATGCTGATAGGTATCCCAATTAAGGCCATCAAACCGAACACCCAAATGAGGGTGATGAGGCAAATAGCCAAAGGGAAAAGTGTTGAAGTAATGCTTCTAAATAATGCCCAGAGAATAATCAAGCATATGACAATTGAGGCTCCTATAAAAATTCCAAAGTCGGACTTTATATAGCTATTGAACTCCTCTTGCGCTGCGATTTTTCCGAGGATGTGATAATCGAGTGAATGCTGCTTAAGAATGCTTTCTATTTTCTTCTGCAGGGCTGCGGCTTGCTGCTGATCGGTAATGTGCTGATGCTGTGCGGAAATTGGGAGAAAACCATCATACCGAAAGAACTGACCCAGGAATGGATCATTAGTGCTGAATTTTTTATCTGCTTCAAATCGCCCAGAATCTTCAAAGAGATCGAAAGGAATAGCTCCTTGGCTCGTGCTAACCAGCCGCTTTAGTTTTAATGGATTCCAAACGGTGATGATTTCGGGTAAGCCTGAAAGGCTATCACTAACTGCACGGATTACTTGAAGATAAGCTGGTTGAAACTTGTCCTGCTCACTAAGGATCAAAATGGATAAGAAATCATTGTCGTATCCATATTCCTCGATGTGGGCATTGAAATATGCTAAGTCCTCGTGTTTACTAGGAAAAAGCTGTTCCAGCTCGAAGTTGAATTGGAGTTTGGGGAGTTGAGAAACAAAAAGAACTGTTATTACTCCTATTATGATCGCGTGCCACTTCCTTGCAATGGGGTTTACCAACCACTTTATGAACCGCTCGATCATCATTGGTTCGAAAATAGACTATTTCTATTCGTATATATTCATAAAAAAGGGCAACACTATGGTCGCCCTCTTCCTTCTAGTTATTGGTTCAGCTAATTTTCTTCCACAGGCATGGCGTTCATGCCTACATCACCTGCTGTGATGATGGTGTCGTCGGTTCCAGATCTTCTGACCACCACATGGGCGTCATATGTGTCCAGAGAAGAGAAAAAGGAAGCGTCGCTTATGACATAATACTTGTTCGTAGAAAATTCCCCGAAAGTATATCCTTCACCTGTGTTGGTGATGTCATAAAGTGGCATCAACTCAGTCTCTAGCGAATCCATCATGGCACCACTCATAATAGAACTTGGAAATACAGCAGTGTCTGGCACATTATACAAAGACAGCTGCACAAGGGTTGTGCCGTCCAAAGCTTCCCAAAAGACCACTCTTCCGTAAGTAGAATCTGCAATTCCTGAGAGGGAGTCTAGTGTGTAGGCCTTAAAGTTAGTGAGTGTACCTGCTGTTGGCTCAGTAGTCAGTAATGGATCAAAACTTTCTTGTTCACAAGATGTGGTTGCTATTCCTGCAACGCAGATCGTTAATGCTATGAATGTATTTTTTAAAAATTTCATTTCAGATACTTTAAGGGTTAGAATGAGAAACCTAATCGGCCGAAGTAATAGGCTCCACCAGAACCTTGTTGATAGTTGGAATAAAGCCCAAAGTCCCTATTCTCATATCTAATTACATCTGGTAGATTGTTGAAGACGTTGTTTCCACCTACTGTCAATTGCAGGTTTTCGCTGATTGTGTAGCCTAAGCCCAGATCAAAGATTAGCTCGGGGCTATATTCTTGATCTGCGTAATCAACTATTGGATTTCCTTCAGCATCAGTAAGGTCAGGTATGGTTTCTGTGAAAATGTCGTAGGTCGCAGAAACGTCTTTGATGTTGCTCATGTTGTTTTGCAAGGAAGTGACTTTGCCGAAGTAGCTAGGTCTAACCATAACAGAAAACCTACCGAATTTATAAGTGGCAGTACCAATCAATCTGGTAGTAGGAGTCCCTGTCTCAAATTGACCTATTGGACCTCTTTGCACATATTTAGCAGCAACTTCCTCGTCGGTCAAAATCGTATTCAAAGATGGGACTGTGGCCTCTTCAAATTTGTTTTCTCTGAAAGTGGCGGCCAAGGTTAAGCTCAAGTCGCCTGTTCTTAGACTTGTGCTATAATTAGTCACTATTTCGATACCTCGAGTCGAGATGGTTCCTCCGTTTACTCTAAACTGAGCCTCTCCATCCCCAATCAATGGTCTTAAAACCGGAGCTTCTGCAGCGGTGAAAGGGTCTGTTTGAAAAATTCTGTCTTTGATTGTGATATCATATGCATCCACAGTCAGACTCAAGCCCTGAGTAATTTCAGCCGCAAACCCTAAACTGATGTTGGTAGAAGTCTCTTCTTGCAACGCACCAACTCCCAATACCCTTGCTTCTGTACTACGGTTTGGGTAGATAGTGGCATCAGCTGGGATGGTATTTACGAAGTAGGTAAAAGTCTGAGAATAATTTAGTTCCTGAAGGGAAGGAGCCCTGAACCCTGTACTGTAAGAACCTCTGAGGGCGAATCCATCAGCTATTGAGTACCGAGAGGCGATTTTTCCCGTTAATACACTTCCAAAGTCGTCATAACTTTCTATTCTGGCAGCTCCAGCGAGTAACCAGTCTTGGGTAACATCCAACTCTAAGTCAAGGTAAGTTCCTACTACAGTTCTGAATTCGTTGGCTTCGTTGCGAGTACCAAATCCGGCGAAGCACTGGTTGTTTTGTGACCAGTTTTTCACAGTGAATCCGTCTGAATCAAGACCGGACACTTTTTGAGGACATCCATCACTATCTACTATCGGCATGGAACCTGCGCTCTCAATTGGCATACCATCAGGTCCTATAAGTAGTTGCTCAAGTTCATTGGCATAAAACACACCTGCATCTCCATTTTCAAAGCTTTCGAGTTGACCGGCATGGATCTGATAGTTCTCTACTCTCATTTCGGCACCAACCCCGATGTTCAGGCCTTCCAATACTTCCGGAAAAAATCTAGATACATCCACGTTGGAAGTGTTTTGCCAGAAGGAGTGATTACCAAGCTCCATATCCACCGGTGAAAGGTCTCCGTATGTGACGTTGATGGTGTTGACCATACCTATGTCCATAGAGTTTTGACCAAATGTGTTGCTAACATCAATTTTGTAGTCTCCAGCTTTACCAGCAACTCCAGCTGTTATGTAGGAGTTCGATTGGTCTGTTACCATCTGTGGTCGAAAGCCATTCGGATATAATCCTGCAGCTCCTGATCTACTGTTCCAGGACGGTGACCTGTAATAGCAGCTAAAACCCTCTATGTTTTTAAAACTTAAATCCCCATTCGCATAGAATTCAAAGTCTGGAGAAAGGCTAGTGCCCATATTGAAACCTATCGTGCCCATGTTTACTGCTGGTTGTCCCTGATAGGAGGCTACATCGTATTGGGATATGCCCCTTGCTTGCATAAGGCCATAATTGGTAGAGAGTTCATCAGTTGTAAAGCTTTGTCCTGCAGCATTGGTGTAACTGCCTTGAGATTGCGCTATTATTAGTTCCGGATTGGTGATTTCAGGATTTCCATTGGCATCTGTTCTTTCATTTAGTAAATAACTGGAGTTGTAAGTGGAGTATCTCGCATAATCTAGTACAGTTGCTCTGACTGCAGGTCTATCTTGTCTTAATAGTCCGGTTATATTGATGAATCCACTGTTGCCAAAATCGAATCCGTAATTGGCGTCAAATTGGTAAGATTCACCATCTACACCTCTAGGAATTTCGTCTTGAAGAGCTGCTTCACCCATTGTGAGTCCGCCGTAGTTGTTTTCGAAAGTAGGTGTACCAAAATTTGGGAAGGCGCCTACTGTCAGGTTTCCCGTAAGCTTTCCCTTGCTTTCTTTTAGCACTATGTTCATCACACCCGCGATGGCATCGGAACCATACTGCGCTGCTGCTCCATCTCTTAGTATTTCTACTCGTTCTACCGAAGCTGCAGGTATAAAGCTCATATCTACAGCGTTGGCAAAGGTGCCCGTTTGAGAACCATTCAATAGGGCAGAAGTATGGCGTCGCTTTCCATTGATCAACACCAACATCTGATTGGGAGCCAATCCTCTTAATGTAGGAGGGTCCACGTGTGAGCTTAGATCACCACCTT
>CAZZHO010000082.1:14685-18839 GCA_964653795.1 uncultured Roseivirgaceae bacterium
GGAGCCAATCCTCTTAATGTAGGAGGGTCCACGTGTGAGCTTAGATCACCACCTTGTGATCTTACCGCACTAAAAGAAGGTGCTGTCGCTACAAGCAGTTGTGCTAAATCTACCTGAGGTGATGCCGCAGCCACTTCCTGCATATTAATTACATCTACTGGAGCAGGAGTCTCCAATTTAGTTCGGCCCTGGGATCTGGATCCAACAACAACTATCTCTGAGAGCTGAGTGGCTTCCTCTTCCATTACAACATCTATTATAGATTGACCATTGATTGGGATCTCTTGCGTGCCAAATCCTATGTAGGAGATGACCAACGTTGCGTCACTTGGTGCGCTGACGGTATATTTTCCGTCAAGGTCGGTGGTGCTTCCATTTGATGTTCCTTTTATGAGGACTGTTACACCTGGAAGCCCAGCACCATCGGTTCCTTTTATGACCCCTGATATGGTGGTCTGAGCGCTTAGTCGGGTGACGTAAAACACCCCTAAGCAAAAAAGTAAAACTTGCTTCATATTGAAATGTGGTTAAGTAATGATTAGACAATGATTGCCTAACATTTTACCAATTTCAATCAATGTTTAAATATTTACATTTTTCTAAAAAGCATAATTATAATTTTATTAAATGATTAAAAACATGTATATAATTCTATTAAATATCATGAAATTGATATAAAATTCTGTTGTGTTGATTGTTTTGTAAAATTGACGACATAATACCATTTCTGATAAGTATTTTTTCAATAGAATCCCTATTTGTTAATGATTTATACAACAAAATACATTCTTGCTGAAATAATTGATTCTGGCTTCTCTGTTTGAATTACACCTTTCCAAGTGATTGCTGATCAAACACTTTTACTTTTTTGATGCCAATCACAATAACGCGGGAAGCATCCATCAAATGAATTATATGGATTTCACATTAATCTCTAATTAACTTCGCTACCAATAATAAACGCCCTATGAAACAGTACTTAGACTTGATGAAACATGTGTTGGAGAATGGTATTGACAAAGGCGATCGGACCGGTACAGGAACCAGAAGTGTTTTTGGTTATCAAATGCGATTCAATTTAGCAGATGGCTTTCCTCTGGTTACTACAAAAAAGATTCATACCAGGTCAGTAATTCACGAGCTGCTCTGGTTTTTAAAAGGTGATAATAACATCAAATATCTAAAGGAGAACGGTGTGTCCATTTGGGACGAATGGGCTGATGAGGATGGGAATCTAGGGCCTGTATATGGAGTGCAGTGGAGGAGCTGGCCTACGGCTACGGGAGAATCAATAGATCAAATAACACAGGTAATTGATCAGATCAGAAACAACCCCAATTCTAGAAGACTGATAGTGAATGCTTGGAACGTGGCAGAGATTGAGCACATGGCTTTGCCTCCTTGTCATACTTTTTTTCAGTTCTATGTGGCAGATGGCAAACTGTCTTGTCAGTTGTACCAACGGAGTGCTGATATATTCCTTGGTGTACCTTTCAATATTGCTTCTTATGCGCTTTTGACTTTAATGATTGCGCAGGTGACTGGGTTGGAGCCAGGCGATTTTGTACATACACTAGGCGATGCTCATTTGTATTCCAATCATTTTGAGCAAACGGAGCTTCAATTGCAAAGAGAACCAAGACCTTTGCCAACCATGAAGCTGAACCCTTCAATTACCAATATTTTTGACTTTAGTTACGAGGATTTCACATTAGAAAATTATGATCCTCATCCTCATATTAAAGCACCAGTGGCAGTTTAGGCAACAAAAAAACCACTTATTCAGTAAAAGACTCTCAACTACCTAACACTCCATGCCCGAACAAAGTAGCGTTTTTGATATGATTGGTCCTGTAATGATAGGTCCGTCCAGCTCACATACGGCAGGGGTTGTCAAAATAGGCGAGGTTGGTTTTAACTGGCTGCAAGGCGTGCCTGATAGCGTTGAAATCACATTTTATAACTCTTTCGCCAGGACATACGAAGGCCATGGTAGTGATAGAGCTATATTATCTGGGTTAATGGGGTTCAAACCTGATGATAAGCGAATCAAGGACGCGTTGGCAATAGCAAAAGATTCCGGGTTAGAATACAAGTTCAGATCTGTCGGCAACGCTTCTACTTTTCACCCAAATACCGTACACTTGGAAATGTCGAAAGACGGCAAGAGACACTCTCTCACTGGTGAAAGTAGAGGAGGAGGTGTGGTTCGAATCAAGGAGCTTAATGGGTTTGACGCCAACTTCACTTCAGCTTTACATACTATGGTGATAGAGGCTGATGATACAAAAGGAAGTATTGCCTTTATCACGGATATTCTTTCGCATGATGATTGTAATATTGCGACGATGACCGTATCCAGAAAGGCGAAAAACGATATAGCCTGTCTCATTTTGGAGATGGATTCTGCTCCCAAAGAAATTTCAATACAATATATCGATCATCTTAGCTGGGTGAGAAAAACTAGATACATCCCTTTAATGGATTGAAAGACTTAAAGACTTTATGAAGATACTGCTTACTTTTTTCTCATTTTTTTGGGTCGCAACATTATTTGCTCAGGATACTACCGTTTACAACCTCCAGCAATGCATAGATATTGCTGTGGAGAATAATCTTAGTGTTAGGAGAGCAAGATTGGCACTGGAAAATAACAAGGTCAATTACAATCAGAGCAGGGCTTCACAATTGCCGAATGCTAATGTTAACTGGAGCTTTGGTTATAACTGGGGACGTTCAATCGATCCTACCACAAACCAATTCATCTCCCAACGGATCAACTCCTCAGGGTTGAATGGTAGTTCTTCTGTGGTACTTTTCAATGGGCTTCAACAATACAACACGACCATTCAAAGTAAAGTAAACATTGCTGTCTCCGAGGCGGATCTTGATCGGGCTATTAATGACCTTTCTTTGAGTATAGCAAACTCTTATCTCACGGTTATACTAAATAAGGAACTTGTAGAAAATGCCAGGTTTCAGTTGAACAACAGCAACTCCCAACTGGAAAGAACTAAAATATTGGTGGAGTCAGGAGCACTTCCAATCACTAACCAACTAGAGTTGCAGAGTCAGGTAGCCAGTAACGAGGTAGCTTTGATCAATGCTCAGAACAATCTGGATTTATCGTTGCTCGCATTAAAGCAGTCGATGCTTTTGCCTACTAATGAGGCAATAGATGTATCTGCCCCACCTGTCGGTTTATTAGCGGAGCCAGACCTTGGTATTAGCTCAGAGCAGGTTTATGAGCAAGCTGAGGAAGGTCAGCCTGAGATTAAAAGTGCAGACCTAAATGTGGAATCTGCTGTGCTTGGAGTTAAGATCGCTCAAGGCGCTATTTCTCCGACGCTATCACTTGGCGGAGGTTTTAGTACTAACTATTCAGATGCTTTCGATCAGAGGTTCATTCCGGATGGGACTTTCGCTGTAGGCCAGGATCCTGTTGGATTGGTTACTTCTGGAGGGGATGCTATTTTTTCTGTTGAGCCCGGTGGTAGCTTTGAGACCTTTGGATATGGAGACCAATTCGATGAAAACCTTAGCTGGAATTTGGGGATTGGCGTAGCAATACCGCTTTTCAACGGGTTAAGAACACATAGCGGCATCCAAAGATCCAAGATACAGCTACAACAGGCAGAAATTGCTGCGGTGGAGCAACGAAATATCTTAAGGCAACAAATTGAGTCAGCCTATGCAGATGCCACGGCCTCTTCAAAGACTTTTGCCGCATCCACCAGACAGGTAGAAGCACTCGAGGAGACTTTTCGATCTATCGAAAATCAGTACAATTTGGGTGCTGCCAATTTTACCGATTACCAAATTGCAAGCAACAATCTATTTCAGGCAAAATCTGATCTGGTTAGAGCGAAATACGACTTTTTATTTAGGAAGAAAATACTGGATTTTTATCAAGGAAAGCCTTTGACACTTGAAGAGTGATCAATTCTGACCAATACGTTTAGCGACATGAGCAAAAAGAAGAAAAACAACAAAATCATATACATCCTGATTGGAGCTGTAGTACTGCTATTGATTTTTGCAGTAGTCGGAAAATCCATGGGATGGGTAGGGCAGAAGAAGGCTAAAAAGGTAGAAGTGGCCAATGCGTCATTGAACACGATTGTTGAGAAAGTAAATGCTTCAGGTACTGTTCA
>CAZZHO010000083.1:0-18746 GCA_964653795.1 uncultured Roseivirgaceae bacterium
ACAGAAGATGCAAGACCTTGACAACAAATAGCCAATCGCGCTAGCAATACTTCCATCTTTTTAGTAAGTTAGTCTTTACCCCCTTTTTTGTAAAGACGGTAACTTGTTAGAAAGCTTTCTTAAATTTTTAGAGTTCGAGAAGAGAAGTAGTATACACACTATTACTTCCTATGGTGAGGATTTGCGCCAACTGCAGGCATTCCTTGCATCAGCTTTCGAAATTACAGATTTCACTGACGTTCAGCATTCACACCTGCGTAACTGGGTGATTGAATTAATGGAGGATGGCATTAGCGCCAACTCCATCAATCGGAAAATTGCCTCTGTAAAATCTTTCTATAAATTCCTCAAAAGTCGAGAATACCTATCGACTAATCCGGCAAGTAGGTTGAAGCCGCTGAAAACCGAGAAACGGCTCCCCGCTTTCGTGCAGGAAAATGATCTCATGCAATTGCTTGATGGGCAGGCACCCGACCCAGATGACGTATCCAGTGTAAGGGACCACCTGATACTCGAGCTGTTCTACGGTAGCGGCATTCGCCTATCTGAACTTATTGGTCTTAAAAATTCAGATGTGAATTTCTATGACAACACCATTAAAGTTTTAGGAAAAAGAAACAAGGAAAGAATCATCCCCATACCTCAATCTATCGTTAATAATATTAGAAAGTATCAGGATATGGTAGGTAAGAATTTTTCCGAAAATCGGGAAAGGCTTTTTCTGACTGATGCAGGAAAGCCACTATATCCCATGTTTGTTTACAGACTAGTAAACAAGAACCTCGCGCAGGTAAGTACACTCACCAAAAAGAGTCCGCACGTTCTAAGACACACCTTTGCTACTCATCTTTTAGATAAAGGAGCGGACCTAAATGCAGTTAAAGATTTATTGGGACATACCAGCCTGGCAGCGACTCAGGTTTACACCCACAACTCATTAGAAAAACTTAAAAGTGCCTTCGATCAAGCGCATCCGAAGGCTTAATTGTTTAACCCTAAATATAAAAATCATGAAACTTCAAATGCACTCAATTCATTTCGACGCTGATGCGAAGCTTGTGGATTTCATTCAAAGAAAAGCCGACAAACTTGAGACATTTTACGACCACATTATAGATGGAGAAGTATTCATGCGATTGGATAATGCTGACAACAGAGAGAATAAGATCATTGAGATTAAGCTCAACATACCAGGGGAGCAACTCTTTGCAAAGACAAAATCAAAGTCATTTGAAGCGGCAACGGATGAAGCGGTAGAAGCTCTTAGACGCCAACTGAAAAAGTTCAAGGAAAAACACTTGGTTCACTAAAACATAAAGGGGCATCGAAATGCCCCTTTTTTATTTCTCCCCTTTTCCGCTACTCTTCAAAAGCCCAATCCACCAGATTTTTCATATCCTTCACAATCACCCCCTGGGACTTTAATTTCGCTCTTAATGCATCCACTTTATCGTAATTCTTCTTTGTCTTAGCCTCCTGATACTCATCCAGGATGGTAAGCAAAAGCGCTGGAGCATCAAAGTTTTCCTCGTATCTCAAGCCAAGGATCGTTTCAAGGAAATTCTTATAAGTCTCCTTCAATCTTGTCAAGGCCAAGCTCCCAAGTTGTTCCTGACTCAGCTGCCCTGTCTTGATCGAATTGATCTTCTTCAACATATTGAACAAATGTCCAATGGTCAGTGCTGTGTTGAAGTCATCGTTCATAGCAAACTGACAGTTATCGCACATTTGATTGATCTGCTTCATCAGTTTCTCGTCAGTTCCTTCTGATGCCAAACTTTCCAGGATTTCTATTTCATCAACTGCCCTCAGGCCATTATTGAGTTTCATCCAACCTTTTTGAGCAGCATTTAGCGCGTCATTGGAAAAATCCAACGTGCTGGCATAGTGGGATTGCAGCATAAAAAAGCGAATAGTCATAGGACTATATCCGCGTTCCAGCATTGGGTGATCTCCTGAAATGAGTTCATGAGGCAGAAAAGAGTTACCAAGGGACTTGCTCATTTTGGTACCATTGACTGTAAGCATATTTGTATGCATCCAGTACTTCGCCTGACTTTGACCAGTAGAAGCCTGGCATTGAGCCATTTCACATTCGTGGTGGGGAAATTTCAGATCCATTCCACCTCCATGTATATCGAATGTTTCGCCAAGGTATTTTGTGCTCATTACAGAGCACTCCAAATGCCATCCCGGAAAACCCTCACCCCAGGGAGAGGGCCATCTCATAATATGTCCTTTCGTTGCCTTCTTCCAGAGCGCAAAGTCCAATGGACTTTTCTTATCCTCTTGTCCATCAAGGTTTCGGGTATTGTCTAGCAGTTCCTCAATCTTTCTCCCAGATAATTCTCCGTAGTAAGAAGACTTGTGGTATTTCTCTACATCGAAATAAATGGACCCATTGACCTCATAAGCGAATCCATTTTCTATGATTTTTTTGGTCATTTCGATCTGCTCCACAATATGACCTGTAGCAGACGGCTCTATATCTGGTGGGATTGAATTGAAAATACCCATTGTCTCTCTGAAACCAAGCGTGTACTTCTGCACGATTTCCATGGGCTCGAGATTCTCTAGCTTAGCCCTTTTGCTAATCTTATCTTCCCCATCGTCCCTGTCATCGGTAAGGTGTCCTACATCCGTGATATTCCGTACGTAGCGGACATTGTAGCCGAGGTATCTTAGGTATCGACTGATCACGTCGAAGCTGATGAAAGTTCTAACATTTCCTAAGTGTACATCATTGTAAACGGTGGGTCCGCATACATACATCCCCACATTGGGGGCGTTTAAAGGTTCAAATATTTCTTTTTCCCTGGTTAGAGAGTTGAAGACCTTCAGTTTTAATGACATGTAGTGAAATAGAAAAAATGGAACTTGCTACTGTAATCGAGTATTAAGCGAATGATTTGAATAAAATCAAAATTCATTTAACTTTGCATCGCAAATATAAAACATGGATAGAGGGGACACTAGTCCCCTCTTTTCTTTCATAAGAAATACGATTAGTGGAGGTAGAGGATAGAATTAGAGAAAAAGTCGAAGAGATTATTCTGGAAGACTCATCCTTGTTTTTAGTTGATGTCCTTCTCAAAGGCCATACCGGAAATCAACGATTGAATGTTGAACTTGACGGTGATGAAGGGTTGGCGATTGAGACTTGTGCATCGGTAAGTCGGAGACTAGGAAGTTGGATTGAAGAAGAGGATTTAATTCCAGGTAAATTCATTCTGGAAGTGTCTTCTCCAGGAGCAGATAAACCACTTACCAATAAACGTCAGTACAAGAAGCATGTCGGGAGACAACTAAAAGTGCAGACAGCAGAAGGTCTGGAAATAAATGGGCTTTTAAAGTCTGTAGAGACTGACCAAATAGAAATAGAAGAAAGTAAAAAGAAGGAACCTTTGATGGTTCCATTTGACCAAATAAAGAGTTCGAACGTGATAATTTCATTCAAGTAAGAGATGGATACCAGTATTTTAATTGATTCGTTTGCGGATTTTGCCAGAGGGAAAAATATTGATCGTCCTACGATGATCCGGATTTTGGAAGACGTTTTTAGAACCATGATTCGGAAGAGGTTTAAAGTTGATGACAACTTTGATATCATCATCAATGCCGATAAAGGGGATTTGGAGATTTGGAGGTTTAGAGAGATCGTTGATGATAACTCGGAGGACATCTGGGATCACGATAAAATCTGCCTGACAGATGCCCAAAAAATAGAGCCGGATTTTGAGATTGGAGAAGAGGTAGCCGAGGAAATCAAGTTAGAGGACTTTGGAAGAAGGGCTGTGATGACAGCTCGACAGACTTTGATGCAGAAAATCAAAGACCTTGAAAAAGATATCATCTTCCAGAAGTACAAAGACCTGGTTGGAGAAATCATCAACGGTGAGGTTTATCAGATTCTCAGCCGTGAGGTATTACTCATTGATGGTGAGGGTAACGAGCTGATTCTTCCGAGAGGAGAACAAATCAATAAGGACCGGTATAGAAAAGGTGATAACGTAAGAGCAATCGTCCATAGAGTTGAAATGCACAATGGAAATCCTCGCATCATCTTATCCAGAACTTCTCCGACATTCTTAGAGAGACTTTTTGAAAGTGAAGTTCCAGAAGTATATGACGGACTTATCACTATCAAGAAAGTAGTCCGAGAGCCTGGTGAAAGAGCGAAGGTAGCAGTAGAGTCCTATGATGACAGGATTGATCCGGTAGGAGCATGCGTTGGTATGAAAGGTTCGAGGATCCATGCGATCGTACGTGAACTACAAAATGAAAATATTGATGTGATCAACTTCACAGACAATATGGAGCTCTATATCGCAAGAGCTTTGAGCCCTGCAAAAATCCTTAGCATGAAAATTGAAGAGGATAAAGAAAGGGTCTCGGTGTTCTTAAAACCTGACCAAGTATCTTTGGCGATTGGTAAAGGCGGCCAGAACATCAAATTAGCAAGTCGATTAGTCGGTTTAGAGATAGATGTATTCAGAGAGCTGAGTGAAACAGAGGAAGAAGATGTGGACCTTGATGAATTCTCTGATGAAATCGAAAGCTGGATCATCGACGAATTAAAACGTGTTGGTTTGGATACTGCTAAAAGCGTATTGAAACTGGGACGGGAAGATATTATAAGAAGAACAGATCTTGAGGATGAAACTATAGACAATGTACTAGGGATTCTGAATCAGGAATTTGAATAAGACAAACAGAAAAAAGCGCATTAAGGCATTATATGTATAGATTAAGTCAAGTAGCAAGAAAACTTAACGTTGGTCGTACTACGATAATTGACTTCTTATCCGATAAAGGTTTTGAGGTAGATTCTAGCCCCAACTCTAAGATTACGGAGGAGCAGTTTGATATGCTATCCAAAGAGTTTGCGGATTCTGCACAAGAGAAAGAAGAAGCCTCTGGCCTAACTATTGGTAGTAGCCATAGTGACAACTTAGTCATTAAAACTACACCAGATGGTCAGGTCAAAGAAAACAAGGATGAGGAGCGTATCCTTATC
The DNA here is from genome assembly GCA_964653795.1 of uncultured Roseivirgaceae bacterium. Classification (GTDB taxonomy): domain Bacteria; phylum Bacteroidota; class Bacteroidia; order Cytophagales; family Cyclobacteriaceae; genus JAWPMT01. The sequence goes on from CAZZHO010000083.1 coordinate 5,018, forward strand.
AAAGACAATGTCGCTGCGCCAATTGCTGAAGCTCCTGCAGAGCCTGAGACTCCTTCCGAACCAACTGAAGAGCCTCAAAAACCTGCAGCGGAAGAAAAGACTGAGGAACCCGCCGACGAAAGAGTACAGCTGGAATCTGAAAAACTCTCCGGCCCCAAGGTTGTAGGGAAAATTGACCTGGACTCTATAGGGAAACCTAAGAAAAAAGAAGAGCCTGTTCAAGAGGAGAAGAAAGCTGAAGAAACTCCCGAGCCAGCACCTGTTGAAGAGGTGAAAGAAGAGGTTGTAGAAACCCCTGAGGCAAAAAAGGAAGCTCCGAAAGCCGAGGAGCCGGCTAAAGAGGAAGAAGCTCCAAAAGCCGAAGAAGCAGCGAAGGAAGTAAAAGAGGAAAAAGCTGAAGAACCAGCCAAAAAAGAAGAAGAGAAGCCGCAAGAGGTTGTAAAAGCGAAAGCTGATTCTTTAAAAGGTCTTACAGTACTCGGTAAAATCGAATTACCAACAGAGAAAAAACCTAAGCCTATTGCCTCTTCCGATGAGAATAAGGAAAGGAAGAAGCGACCCAGGAAAAGGATTGGAAGTGGTCCTGGCCAAAATCAAGGTGGTGGTAGACCACAAGGTGGCAGAGGAAACGACCGAAGGGGTCCACAAAAAACGGAGGAACTTTCCGACAAGGAAATTCAAGATAAGATCAAGGCAACCCTGGCCAAGCTTAGTGGAGGTGGCAAACCCGCTGCTGGCAATAGATCTAAATACAAAAAAGACAAAAGAAGCGCCCGTGCCGAAGCTGAAGAAGAAAAACAGCTACAAGCACAAGAAGATGCTAAAACACTAAAAGTGACAGAATTTATTTCTGCCAGTGATTTAGCGTCCTTGATGGACGTTTCTGTAAATGATGTTATCTCTACCTGCATGTCTTTGGGAATGTTTGTTTCCATCAACCAAAGACTAGATGCTGAAAGTATCACCATCATTGCAGATGAATTTGGTTATGAGGTCGATTTCACCACAGCTGACGATGAGGTTGAAATAGAGGAAGTAGAAGATAGCGCGGAAGACCTCCAGGAAAGAGCTCCGATTGTAACTATCATGGGTCACGTTGACCATGGTAAGACATCACTCCTTGATTATATCAGAGATAGTAAAGTAACTGAAGGTGAAGCGGGGGGTATCACACAGCACATTGGTGCATATGACGTGATGACTGAAGGAGGAAAAAGAATTGCCTTCCTGGATACTCCAGGTCACGAAGCCTTTACGGCGATGAGAGCAAGGGGTGCCAAAATCACAGATATTGTAATTATCGTGGTGGCAGCTGATGATGCAGTGATGCCACAAACCAAAGAAGCAATCAACCACGCTCAGGTAGCTGGTGTACCCATTGTTATCGCTATCAACAAGGTGGATAAACCTAACGCCAATCCTGATAAAATCAAGGAAGAGCTATCGGGCATCAATATTTTGGTGGAAGATTGGGGTGGAAAATATCAATGTCAGCATATCTCGGCCAAAACTGGTGAGGGTATAGATGACTTGTTAGAGAAAGTCCTACTTGAAGCAGAGTTGTTAGAACTCAAAGCCAACCCAGATAAGCCTGCAGTTGGTTCTGTTATAGAAGCTACACTGGACAAGGGTCGTGGTTACGTGACCACTATGATGGTACAAGGAGGTACCATGCAGATTGGAGACGTGCTATTGGCTGGTTCCTTCTTTGGCAAGGTAAAAGCAATGTTTGATCACAGAGGTAAGCGGCTCAAGAAAGTGGGTCCTTCTACTCCTGTTCAAATGCTGGGATTGGATGGCGCTCCTCAAGCTGGTGATCGATTCAATATCATGGAGTCAGATCGTGAAGCAAGGGAGATAGCTAATAAAAGGGAACAATTACTTAGGGAGCAGTCTATGCGAACTAAGAAGCATATCACCTTGGACGAAATTGGTCGAAGGTTGGCAATTGGAAGCTTTAAAGAACTCAATGTCATTGTAAAAGGTGATGTGGACGGTTCGGTCGAGGCACTTTCAGATTCACTATTGAAGCTCTCTACAGATGAAATCCAAGTAAACATCATCCATAAGGGTGTTGGTCAGATTTCTGAATCAGATGTTCTACTCGCTAGTGCTTCTGATGCGATCATCATTGGATTCCAGGTACGACCTTCCGGAGGTGCAAGGAAGATTGCGGAGAACGAAGAAATCGAAATCAGACTTTACTCCATCATCTATGACGCTATTAATGAGCTGAAAGATGCGATGGAAGGCTTACTAGAGCCTACCTCTGAAGAGGTTATAACAGGTAATGTGGAAGTCAGAGAGGTCTTTAAGATATCTAAGATTGGTACAGTTGCGGGTTGCTATGTGACTGACGGATTTGTGAAGAGAAGCAACGACGTACGACTTATTAGGGACGGAATTGTAGTCTATACTGGCGCTATCAATCAATTGAAGCGATTCAAGGAAGACGTAAATGAAGTGAAGCAAAGCTTCGAGTGCGGTATCAGCATCAAGAACTTCAACGACATCAAGGTTGGAGATGTAATAGAAGGGTTCGAAGTAAAAGAAGTGAAGCGAACACTCTAATACCTTCAATCAAAGGAAATAAAAAAGGGTTGCCAGCAATGACAACCCTTTTTTCGTATTAGTTCTTTTCTTAAGATTCTTTCCATTTGATTGTGCAGCCAATTGCTCTGGCTCCCGTTACAGCTGGCTTATTACCCGCTAACAACGCATCAACAGCATCTTCTACAAAAGTTTTTTCAACGTCTGAAGCATCTCGAGGGCTGTCATCAATCGCGCCAATGAACTCAATTTTGTATTTCCCGGCGGATTCTTCGTTTAGCACATAAACATGAGGGGTCTTAGTTGCTCCGTAAGCTTTGGCCACCGATTGAGAATCATCTCTTAAATAAGGGAAAGTATATCCTTTCTCCTTTGCCCTCTTTTGCATTTCATCCATGCTGTCTCCGGGTTGCTGATCTAAATCATTAGGATTGATAGCCACTACAGGAAACCCTTTGCTAGCATACTTTTTGTCAAGATCGATGATTCTTTTTTCGTACATCTTCGCATAGGGACAAGTGTTACAGGTAAATACAACGATAAAGCCCTTATTGTCTTTGTAATCCGCCAAAGAAACTGTTTTCCCATCGATATTCACCAACTCAAAGTCAGTCGCATAATCTCCAACATCTGCTCCATCAACACTAGTGGCCGCATTAGTAAATAAGATCGCCACTACCAGCAATACGCCGGTCACCATCAGGAATGTTCTTTTCATTTTTTCTGTCATTTTAATTCAAATACTCGCTTATCTTTTTCTCTAATTCAGATTCATTGAAAGGCGTTTCATAGAAGTATCGCTTACCATTTCCATCTACAAAGAGGGTAGCTGGTATGGCTCCACTCCAATCATTTGATACACGTCCCATATAGCTATCATAATTCTTCTCATCCAGCAGGAACGTGGTTGATTTAAGATTTTTCTTGGCTACAAACCTCTTGACTTTTTCGGCATCTTCAGGAAAATCTAAGCTCACCAAATACACCTCCACATTTTCTTTTTGATTGGCACTTTCGAAATACGGAAGCTCCTTTATACAAGGTCCGCACCATGTCGCCCAGAAGTTGAATATTTTGAGATTGGAGCCGCTTTTTTTCATCAGGGTTTCCACCTGATCATACTTTACGATCTCCACTTTTTGGGCTCCGGCCGTTAGAAAAACTGTGCCCAAAATCAAGGTCAATAGGTATCTCACTTTTTGTACTACGTAAGTGATATTAAAAAGTTGTGCAAGTTGGGATATTTAAACAGCTCATTTTCAGTAGGATATGATTTTATGAATCGCCTTAACAAGGGCTAAAAGGAGTTTAGCAGTTTTCCACAAAAACATGGCTTTTCCACATTCAAATGCCCCAATCCAGCATAACTAACTGATATCCAATTTGATATAAACTTTTCGGAGTAAAGATTTTATGTGGAAATCTGGAAAAAATCGAATTTCAAGGTCAAGAAGGCAGTTTCTCTCACTCTTTATTCTGCTGGATCAATTTATTTCTATACGCATTGAAAATTCGGCTCTTGGAAACGAAACCGATATATTTTCCATCTTCAATCACTGGTAAATTCCAGGCTTGAGTAGTCTGAAATTTATTCATAACGGATTGCATCTTTTCCTTAGGGGAAACAGAGTTGGGTGGTTTTTGCATGATCGCCTGAACAGTCACGCTTTCACCTTTCTCCGGATCAAACATAATATCCCTTATATCATCCAGGGTCACAATACCAACCAGAGTACCTTCGTCATCCAGTACTGGAAAGATGTTCCGCTTGCTTCTTCTGACTAGATCGGTCAAATCTTTCAGCTTTTTTTCCGGATGAATAGAAAGCAGATCTTTCTCAATCAACTTTTTCATATCGATTAAGCTCAATACAATTTGATCCTTATCATAAGGAATCAAATCCCCTTTCTCAATCAATGTCTTCGTGTAGATCGAATATTTTTCAAAATAGGAAATGGTAGAAAATGACAAAGCCGAAACCAGCATCAGTGGAACGAAGAGAATATAGCCTCCTGTGATCTCCGCAATCAGGAATATGGCTGTCAAAGGCGCATGCAGTACCCCGCTCATTACGCCACACATACCCACCAAAGTGAAATTGCTTAGGCTTACATCGGCACCCGGAAGTATGACATTCAATAAGACGCCCACTAAAAACCCAGTCAATCCTCCCATGAACAAGGAAGGAGCGAACACTCCGCCGCTTCCCCCACTGCCGATTGTTAGCGCAGTGGCTACAGGCTTGATCAATACGGTCAGTAACAACAATAGAATCAAGGCATAAGGATTGTCAGCATACACATCATGGAAATGACCTGAAAACACTTCCGACTGGTTTTCAGATAATAGGAGCTTGATGGTATCATAGCCTTCACCATAAATGGATGGGAAGACCAACATGATGATGGCCAAGGATAAACCTCCGAATAATGCCCTCAAGAGACTGTCATTGACCTTCGAAAGACCATTCTCTACTTTATAGATCACCCTGGTAAAGTAGAGAGAAGCCATCCCGCATATCAAGCCAAGAAGAAAGTAGTAAGGCGTATCTCGAGCCTGGAAACCATCTACCAATCGAAATGAAAACAAGATGTCCTCCCCTAACAGAATGATGGTCACCAACTGACCAGCTACTGATGCTATGAGAATAGGTATGAACTTGGAGATCGTGACATCTGTAAGAATCACTTCAATTGCGAAAATCACCCCAGCTACAGGCGAATTGAATATTGCCGATACTGCGCCTGCTGATCCACAACCGATGAGCAATGTCCTCCTCTTATAATTTAGATGTGCCCATCGGGCCAGATTAGAACCAATAGCTGATCCAGTTACCACAATGGGAGCCTCCAATCCCACAGAACCACCAAAACCAACCGTGATAGCACTGGTAATCATCCTGGAATACATTTTCCCTTTTTTGATAAGGCTGGAGTTCTTGGAGATGGAATAAAGGATCTGGGTAATCCCATGACCTAGGTATTCCTTCAAAATATATTTTGAAATGAGAACTGTAAGGACCAGCCCTACTAGTGGGTAAGCGATATACAAAAAATCAAATCCGGAGATGCTGACATTGTCCCTCAGGAATCCTTGAATGAAATGAACGGAGGTTTTGAGTGTAACCGCAGCAATCCCAGCCACCAATCCAACCAGACCGGCAATTATTAAAAGGAAATTGTTGTCATTGATGAACTTCAGACGCCAGACGAGGGCCCGCATCAAAAGCTTATTGAGATTCAATCTGCTCAATCATTTAGAATAAATTGCAAAGATAGGAAGGCACATTTTCTATTGAAATGAAAAGCAAAATTAGCAGCATAAAAGAGACCTGTTTGTACGTGGAAGACATTGATAGAAGTACCGAATTCTATGAGAATATCCTGGGTTTTGAGCGGATCAGTAAAGTGGATGATCGCCATATTTTCTTTCGTATAGGTCAAAACATCCTATTGCTCTTCAATCCTGAGGTTACTAAAAATGAAAATACGCTCCCTCCTCATTTTGCAAAAGGACCTCAACACATCGCATTTGAAGTAGCTGCAGCAGAATATGAATCGATAAAAAAGGAGTTAGGCTCGAAAGTCCACATCACGCATGAGCAGCCTTGGGGTAAAGAATTTCATTCATTTTATTTTGATGATCCAGACGGAAATGTGTTGGAAATCGTACCTTCTGGAATGTGGGACTATTGAGTGAGCTGATAGAAGTTCCATAAGGCCATTCCCAAAAAAAGAAACCCCGGCACAATTCTAACTACCCAATCACTTTTGATAATGGCGGCAAATTTCTTCCCTAAGCTAGCAGCTAAATATAATGTGATCAATGACCCTAATACCACACCCGCGCTAAAAGCCCAGCCTGAAACTCCTCCCAACAACACTAAGCTATTCACTTGTAAGTAAGAAGATACAGATAACCAGAATGGAATGGCCAACGGATTCACAAAGCCAAGTACGAGGCCCTTCAATAGCCCTTTTCGCTTGCTCTCTTTAACTGTTGCCTCTTTCGCTTTAGAAAAGAAGGCATGTCCTGATAATACCAACATTACCAAGGCGGTGATCAAAGTCAGATAGAATTTTGATTCCACCTGCTCAGAGATGGCCATCTGCAATCTGATCACAATTAACACGTAAAGCCACTCGACAAAAGTCGCTCCGACTGCAACGGCATATGCCTCTTTCAATTTCTTTAGCATTCCCAACCTCATGACTGTCACGTTGATAGACCCAGGTGGTATGGATCCAACCAAGCTGATGATGAAAGCAAGAAAGAAGGTTTGCAATGTCACAACCTAATCCATTTGCTGTTGATAGACCTGGATGGACTTCATCTTGGCCCATCCTTTGGAGAAAGACCAATATTCATGACCAAGAGACCGGTTCCTGGCGCTTACTTTTCGGAGCATTTTCAAATGCCAACAAACATCCTTGTACGCCCTCCAAAGGGGAAACCCAGGCTGATAAATATGGCCAGGTTCAGATCCAGCTCCATTGAGTTCAAGAATCTTAAAATTTTTTCCTTGCTTCAGATCTGCTATTGAACGACATCTCAAGTCAAATCTTCCAAAATAGAAACCTTCTATTTCATCAGCGATCTGATTGAATATTTGATGAAGATCATCATCAATAGCGCTATTCTCATTTAAGAATGTCGTACCTCTACAGTGGTTGCCAATAGCCTCCACTTCTACTTCCTCCCCAACTTCAGGAATCCTTTCCATCAAACCCTCGAACATTTCGCTTTCAAAATCCAACTGTATAGCGGCTCGTGGGTTCGCTAATAGCAAATCTTTAACCGTGTCTTTCCCATTTCCTATGACAGATAAAAACCCTTTTTTCACAATGGAAGTGACCCTACCCTCTTCACCAGGTACCTTAATGAAAAATACTCCAAGCTCCACTGGAAAATCAACATACTCCTGCAATAAGAAGGGTACCTGCGTCCTCTCAAGGTATTCGTCTATATCCTTTTCATGTTTTATTTTCCTCACCATCCATCCTCTCTCCCCAACGTCAGGTTTAAGGATAATTGGAAAAGAGATATTCTCCTTTCTCATGAATTCATTGATCTCAGTAACTTTTGATTCGGGTTGGAAAAGTCGGGTCTTGGGAATGTATTGCTCTGGAATTAAATCAAACACTTCTGACTTTTTCTCCCCAAGTAAGCCACCAAATTCAATAGTCGGATTGGAAGCAGTAAAAAAGAAAAAAGACCTGCTCCTCAAGGCCAAAAAAGCATAGTAGACCTTTACAGGGAAATAAAAAATATCAAAAGGCCAGAACTCGAAATTTGTGAGCTTAATCCACCACTTCCGTAGTGGGCTTATAGGAGCCGCCATGCGGCCTTAGGATTTTGCTTTTTGATACCTTACAGTTGAGCTGGCCACACCAAAGTGCGCAGGCAATTTGATATATCCGCCAAGCTCTTTCACACCAATTTTAATGAGGGCCATATGATGGATAGTATGCTCCATGTTATAGGCTAATTCTCTTAAGAAACTGCTAGGTATCCGTACTTCCTCCTCTCCATCGATGCTGTAGTTAGCCAGAAGATCCATTTTATGGTTTTCCAGGTCTTTAGATAAAAAAGTGTCTATGGATTTGATAACACTCAAGGCAAGTTTTCGATCTTCCTCTATGAACTTGTCATGCTTCCTGTTATCATAATTCAGTTCCCCTTTGTTAGCTCCATCCATTAAGCAAAGGAAAAATTCGATGGTATGGCGAATATGCTGACCTATCGAAGAGCCGCTAAGCGTTTCAATCGGCTTGGCAAAATCATCATCCTTGATCTGATCCAATATGACCGCAAGTTGATCTAGTAGTTCTTGAGCTGACCGCTGGATTGGCATACGTGATAGTCTAAAAAACGAACAAAAATACGCTGATAATTTAATTTGACGATACTATGTTGCCCCAGAACTGATCAGCTTTTTGCTTCAAGGCATTTTCATCTTCATTCCAGGGTTTTAGGGTGTTGTTACCCCAAAAATTATAGAAGAGCAGTAGTTTATCATCAACAATTTTAAAGGTCTCAGGATCCACCTTTACTTTATCCCCACTTGCTCCCATCGCATAGGCACACCAACCTCCGTATTCGGGCACATATTTCTGTGGCTCTTTGATAAAAAGGCGCTTATTTGACTCACTTATAAATCGATATGTGGCGCCTTGATATTGAGCAGTGATGGACCTAGATCCTTCTTCGGGGCCTTTTTCTTGAAAATATGAAACAGGATCATACCCTGATATGGCCAGGCCATTTTTGAGATTGGCATGGTCCGATACCTGAAAAAATAAGCTGATATTGATCAGTAGAGATAGTATCATCATAAACATAGATACTGCTTTGAAGCAAAACTAGTTGTTTCAGCTACTCAAAATCGAACTTTAGTGTATCCTCTAAGACACCTAAAGTTGGTCTTCTATCTCCATATAGGAGAAGCCCTTTTGAAGCAGATATTGGATTACCTTCTGCTTTTTCTCAAAGTCCGAGAGGGAGTCTTTAAGAGAACGACGTTTCTGATCTATGAGATCTTTTATAATTCCGGCGTATTCGTTGGAGTCAATATGGGAAAGGCCCTTTTGAATCTCTTCCTCTGGTAGGCCTTTTTGCTTTAAGTATATAGAGATCTTCTTTTTGCCCCACTTGTTGAATCTGAATTTATCAAGTACATAGGCCCGGCAATAGCGCTCTTCGTTTAGGAAATTATTGTTCTTGAGGTAGAGAAGGATGGCATCAATGTCTTCTGGTTCTGCTCCCCAGGTCTCAAGTTTATTGGAGACCTCATGAGGCGCCCTTTCTCGCAGGGCACAGTACTTTGCGGCTTTTGCCTTTAATTTCTTGGTTAACTCTTCAGAAGTCAATCCTTAATGTATCCTTTTCTCTTCAGTACAGTCTCGAGGAACCTGATTTCATTTTCACTGTTGAAAATTCGAAAAGGCAAATGAACTACCTGGGCCTTACTCACAAATAGGGTGAAGGCATCCTTTCCCTTCTGCGCTCTCTTGATTTGCTCCCATTTCATAGGCATCCCCTGCTTGCTGTTAAGCTTGATCAGAATCTGCTGACTGCTGATTTCGTAAGACAGTTTTTCGAAAAGCATCTTTCCCTGCTCCAACTGTGTAACGCCTGCAAACTGAATCAACCAAAAAAGGAAATACAGTCCCAAAGTGATCGTAGCACCTATAATCCACCACCAATTTGGAATCAGGAAGTAGCACGCACAGATCGCGAAGTAAATTAAGGCTACCCACCACTGCTGCTTGATCACCGCAAGCAATGCAACTTTGATATAGGTCTTGGTAGGAAGTTGATATTTTCTAGTCTTTATTATCATTTCAGAAAGCTTTTAAGCTCATATCCAAACTTTTGTAAGAGTGGGTAAGGGCACCTATGGATATGTAATCGACTCCTGTTTCGGCGATCTCCCGAATATTTGATTCGGTAATGCCGCCTGACGCTTCAGTCTCAAATTGACCTGCAATCATATCAACGGCTTGTCTCATATCAGAGGGTAACATATTGTCCAACATGACTCTTTTCACCCCTCCTACTCTCAAAACGGCCGCAAGTTCATCCAAATTTCTGACTTCTATTTCTATATCCAACGATAAATTTTCTGACTGAAGAAATTGCTGCGTCGATTGGATAGCTTGCTCCACTCCACCTGCATAATCAATATGATTATCCTTTAACATCACCATGTCAAAAAGGCCAAATCTATGATTAACGCCCCCACCGATCGCCACTGCCCATTTTTCTGCCAATCTAAAGTTTGGAGTGGTTTTCCTTGTGTCCAATAAGCGTGCGTGACTTCCCTTGATCAACCCTGCAACCATATGCGTATAAGTCGCGATTCCGCTCATTCGCTGTAGGCAATTCAACACCAGTCTTTCCGCCTTTAAAATACTCCTGGCGTTACCGCTGACTTCAAATCCAATATCTTCATTTTCGACTCTGTCACCATCCTGCACTCTGAAGTCAGTGATTAGATCCGAATCCACATAGGAAAATATAGCCTTGGCCAACTCAATTCCTGCTATTATCCCATCCCCTTTAATCAAAAGATGAGCTCTATTTTGAGCATCTGCGGGAACCGAACCCAAACTGGAGAAGTCGCCTGGACCTACATCTTCCTCCAGCGCAGACTTAATAAATTGAGTAATTAGGTTATCAGATAAGTAACCTAAGGAATTAGGGTCAATCATTCTTTCGTCAAACTGATGGACTCCAACAGATAGGAGCCAGATTTTTCTTTGAGGAACATCACGACTCTATAAGAACCTCCCCTAATTGAGTATTTACCAATAGAATATTTCAGTCCCTCTGCCGAGGAGCCTTGATGTACAAAGGAGAAATTTGTGGGAGGGTTGTCCAAAAAGAACTTTCTTAGTTTGGATTCAGCGTCAGCTCGAGAAAATGTGGCATTGCTTCCATCCATTTTCAAAGTAAGCTGAGCACCACAAAACTTCATCAACTCCTTAGAGCTGCCGTTTCTCAAAAGCAGTGATATGTCCTGCCACGTCTTATCCTGTGCAGAAGCCACAGTAATAAGGAATAGTGATAGGACGATGGCGGTTATATTCCTTCTCATAGTTGCAGAGTTAGCAAAAAACTTACCAGAAATAAACTATGACAAGTACAATTGTTCTTGAGACAATCAATATGCTTGCTTCTATATTTGCTCAAAACCGATACAAATGAACAAAAAAGTTATCCTGATGATCCTTGACGGCTGGGGCATTGCTCAGGACAAAGCTGTTTCAGCGATTGACAAGGCCAACACTCCTTTTTATGATCGGGCTATCAAGACATATAAGAACAGCACACTTGAAGCTTCAGGGCTAGCTGTTGGTCTTCCTGAAGGTCAAATGGGGAATTCAGAGGTAGGCCACATGAACCTGGGCGCAGGAAGAATTGTATATCAGGACCTGGTAAAAATCAACAATGCTGTTGCTGATGGTACCATAGGAGATAATGAAACCCTGAAAAAGGCGTTTCACTATGCTTCTGAAAACAAGAAAGATTTTCATTTTATCGGATTGGTTTCTGATGGCGGGGTACACTCCCACATCGAACACCTGAAAGGACTTATTTCAGCCGCCTCAAAAGCTGGAGTAAGTAACATGTTCGTTCATGCCTTCACAGATGGACGCGATACTGATCCTAAGTCAGGTTTAGGTCACATGAAATCATTAGCATCACACTTATCAGCGGAAGGTGGAGAGATCGCCTCTATAACTGGTAGATACTATGCCATGGACCGAGACAATCGCTGGGAAAGAGTAAAGCTCGGCTATGACGCCATGGTCCTGGGAGAGGGAGAAAAAGTAAGTGATCCTATATCTGCCTTGCAGGCATCATACGATGGTGGTGTCACCGATGAATTTGTTAAGCCCATTATCAAAGTAGATGATGCATCCAATCCTGTGGGGAAAATCAAAGAAGGAGATGTAGTGATGTGCTTCAATTTCCGAACGGACCGTGGAAGGCAAATCACTCAGGCACTCACACAAAAAGATTTTCCTGAACAAGGAATGAAAAAGCTCGACCTTCACTATCTGACGATGACCAACTATGATGACACTTTCGAAGGTGTAGAAGTGGTTTTCGATAAGGAAAAGCTTAAAAAGACCCTAGGCGAGGTTCTCGCTGATAATGGCAAAAAACAAATCAGAATAGCAGAAACTGAAAAGTATCCTCATGTAACGTTTTTCTTTTCCGGCGGCAGAGAACAAGAATTTGAAGGCGAAAAAAGACTCTTATGTCCGTCTCCCAAAGTAGCTACTTATGACTTACAACCTGAAATGAGTGCAGGAGATATCAGAGATGCTATTATCCCTGAGTTGAAGAAAAAGGAAGTTGATTTCATATGTCTCAATTTTGCCAATCCCGATATGGTAGGACATACAGGTGTTTTTGAAGCAGCAGTCAAAGCATGTGAAACAGTAGATAGTTGCGCTGAACAAGTCGTAAATACGGCACTGGAAAACGGTTATAGCACTTTCATCATAGCTGATCATGGTAATTCAGATATTATGATTAACCCTGATGGCAGCCCCAATACCGCCCACACCACTAACCTGGTACCAGTAATACTGGCAGACAATGAATATGCTGGAGAATTGAAAGCAGGAAAACTTGGTGACTTAGCGCCTACTATTCTTCAGATGATGGGAGTAGCTATTCCTGAGGAGATGTCAGGTGATATTTTGGTGGATGCGTAGACTCTGTTTTCTACTTTTTTACGGATTCCTGTGCTGTTGCTCCTTCACAGAATCAACCGGGGGAGAAGCTCAATACTTCGACATGGACTCTCTTCTATTGGAAACTCAGGCAGCCCTCATTGCGAGCAATCCATTAGTGAAAAAAGAAGTGGAGATCAATGGGCAAAGAGAGTCTCAAACTACCAATTATGACTCTCTTCAATGGTCGGAGGAGTTGAAGCTGTTGTGGGATCTCGATATATCCGCGCCGCGCTACAGAAACGCTTTCGATCAGACTTCCGAAGTTCCTTTGGCTTTCGAAAGAAATGAAAAGGATAAAAACGGGCTTCAGTCACTAACTATTACATCTGGCAATATCAAAGGAGAAATCATTGAAAACACTTCTATTTACAGTAATCACCAAAGAGTCGAAATTGCCTTCAGTAACAAAAAGATCTCTTCTATCAAAGTCGAAGGATTTCAGAAGATGGTGCTGTTGGATACTACCTTCTACAGCAGCACTATTGAAATAGAATATTAGGATTAATTGGCTTCTAATAGATCAGACTCTATTGGAATAGCTGGTCCGTCGCCTACGGGCAACGTAACACCTGGAGGCAAGTCCAACACCGGATCCGTTGGATACTCTACCAGAATACCTCCATCACCATCATCATCTTGCTCATGGTCCTTTTTCTTGAACATACTGAAGCGCCATTTCATAACCGCTATGAGAAAGGCGTACACGAAAAGTGATAGGACGATATCGTAAAGAGATATTGGCATAGCCGTTTGAGGACATTGAAGTTAATAAAAACAGCAGAAATGTTTATATCTTTGTCATGTCTGAACGAAAAATTCTTTGTTAATTTTTTGATGTCAGGCGATCAGCAGCTAGGGACAAAATAGAGCGTTTGTCTTATTTATTGTTTTAGTATGCTACTAGCACTTTTTGCTGGCCAAAACGA